>JASFZK010000156.1:0-3847 GCA_045267845.1 Bacteroidota bacterium
CAAATATTTTATGATAATGGTAAAATTAAAAAGGTGATTATTTGATAATGCATTTCGTTATTTAGGTTGGTATTATCCTAGTGTCTCTACATCACCAATCAGTTATAAAATTGCAAAAAATAACAACCTATTGAAAAAATGGTTAATTTAGTGGCACAAAAAACAAAGCAGGATTAACATTTGAAGTTGTATTTTGCCAATGAGTAAACCTAAATGTGACATTTAGCTCTCGTGGGCAAAACTTTATGATAAGACTGAATTATTGTTAAGATTTTGAATTGCTTATGATTAACAGATCTAAAATACTATTGATAATATGCATTCTGATTGTATCAAGTTTTGGCAGCAATAATTTATACGCTGAACAGGAGGTATTGCCACCCACAATTAACAAAGGTTATATTGACCTTAGCAATTGGAATTTTGCCGACAAAGGAAATATTACACTTGCCGGCAAATGGGAGTTTTATTGGGATACATTGCTAACGCCACAAAACTTCCCAACAACAATTCAGCCCATATATCCACATTTCCCACAATTATGGTCAAGTATTTCTGATGAGTACTCCAACATGGGATATGCAACTTACCGTCTTAATATTAAAATACAACCAACAATAGACCTCTTAGCATTAAGGTTACCTGATTTTTATACGTCTTACAGTTTATGGATAAATGGTAAAAAGTTTTCGCATAACGGTGTTGTTGGAACAAATAAGGAAAGTTCGAAACCACATTTATTACCCTTAACAAAGTCATTTTTTACCGATACAACTAACCTTGAACTTGTATTGCAGATATCTAATTTTCACCATAGTAAGGGCGGAACAAGTATAGCGCCAATAATAGGAAGTAGCATACTGCTGGTAGCCGAGCGCGAATTTGAGTTGGGTATCGACTTATTACTTACCGGTGCAGTACTAATGGGTGGCTTGTTTTTTTTGGGATTGTATTTTTTTGGAAGACAGGATAAATCGGTATTTTATTTTGCAATGTTTTGCCTCGCCTATAGTTACAGGGTAATTGGCACGGCAAATTACTTTTTACATAATATTATACCCGATGTAAGTTGGCAAATAACAACTAGAGCCGAATACATAGCTCTTTTCTTGAGTGCATTCTTTTTTATGAAGTTTGTTCAGTCGGTTTACCCCAAAGAAACATCTAAAATTTTAGCAAATATCCTTAATGGAATTTCATTAATATTTGTGGCAATTACATTCTTATTGCCAGCATACATTTTTACGTTAACCGTAACTCCATTTTTAATAATCCTACTGCTGTACATGTTATATGGTAGCTATGTTATAGTTTATGCCACAATTAATAAACGACCAGGATCAGTTTATGCACTAATAAGCATAGTAATTATGTTTTTTGTGCTTAGTTTAACCATCTTAAATTATTTGGGATATATTGGAATATACCCCTACATTTCATTTTTTGGATATTTATTATTCTTCTTTTTCCAGTCGTTAATTGTATCCTATCGTTTTGCAAATTATTTTAGGCAGGCCAAAGAAAAAGCAGAAATGGGCGCTCGGGCTAAGGCCGATTTTTTAGCCACAATGAGTCACGAAATCAGAACTCCTATGAATGGAGTAATTGGCATGACCGGTTTGCTTCAGCACACCAAATTAAATAAAGAGCAAGCCGATTATGTAAATACCATCCGCATAAGTGGCGAAAACCTACTCACCGTTATTAATGATATTCTCGATTTTTCGAAAATTGAACAGGGTAAAATGGAACTTGAACAACAAGGTTTCGATCTTCTTACATGTGTTGAAGAGGTTTTTACCTTGTTATCAAATCCTGCCGGCACCAAAAAGCTGGAGCTTATACATATTATAAATCCCAATGTTCCAAGGTACATTATAAGCGACCCTAGCAGACTTAAACAAATACTTCTTAACATTATTAATAATGCCATTAAATTTACTCTTAAAGGCGAAATTATGCTAACGGTAAGTTTAATTGAAACAGACAAAGAGAGTAATCTTTACACGCTAGAGTTTGCTATTAAAGATACGGGCATAGGAATTCCCAAGGGTAAAATTGGCAGTTTATTTGAGTCATTTTCTCAGGTTGATTCGTCGCATGGACGTAAATTTGAAGGAACAGGTCTGGGTCTCGCCATCTCAAAACAACTATCAAATCTAATGGGGGGTGATATTTGGGTTGACTCGGAAGAAGGCAAAGGATCTACTTTTTATTTCACCATTAAAGTTGAAGAGGATATTGAAAAAGGCAAAAACATAAAGGACCCTGATGTTTCTACTTTTAAGGATAAAAAAGTTATTATTCTTGATGATAATGAAACCAATCTAAAAATTCTTTCCGGACAGCTTTATTTATATGGGTTTAAAGTAACCACATCAAATAATGGCAATGACACCCTGGGTCAAATTAATAACAATGCGTTTGATTTTGCAATTGTTGATATGCAAATGCCTGATACAACGGGCATAGATGTTGCAGGAGAAATTCGTAAATTAAAAAATGGCATAAATATGCCCATCATATTACTTTCATCAATTAATGTAACTTTTAAAGATGATGAGCGAAAATTGTTTAGCTCAATATTATTAAAACCAGCCCGTGAATCAAAATTGTTACAAGCATTAATAAAGGCTGTAAGTAAAGACGCTAAGCCTAATAAGGAAGTGTTACCAAAAAAGAAGTCTCTTCCAATGTTCGATAATCCCAACGTACTGGTGGCTGAAGATAATTTAATAAATCAAAAGGTAACAGCGAGCATACTAAAAAATATGGGCATTATACCTGATATTGTCGTAAACGGCCGTAAAGCATTTGAGGCTTGTAAAGAAAAGGATTATAAACTAATCCTTATGGATGTGCAAATGCCAGAAATGGATGGCCTTGAAGCAACCGAAAAAATATTTGAATACTTTAAAAATAATTCGCGAAAAGCGCCAATTATACTTGCAATGACCGCTAATGTTCTTGAAGAGTCGAAAAATGAATGCCGACGTGTGGGCATGCACGGGTTTATAACAAAGCCTGTTGCTCCGGGCGAATTACGGAAGAATCTGGAAGAGTGGCTGTGATTGGTTATTAGTAATTGGTTATTAGTAATTGGTAATTAGTGAATTTAGGTTTCAATCACGAAATTATCCCAATCGTTGCCTACATTAAATTTCTTGCGAAAATCAGTTATTTCCTGATGAGATAAGGTTACCGAAAGGGCATCATTTTTACCTTCAACTCCTTGTGCTAGTATTTTGCCTTTTGCATCAATAATCATTGAATCACCACTATATTTATTGCCTGGACCATCAACACCAACTCTATTTAACCCAATAATAAAAGCTTGATTTTCCATTGATCTGGCAAGCAGTAGTGTTTTCCAAGGGTAACTCCTCACTGCAGGCCAATTGGCAACATAAATTGCAATGTCATACTCAAAACCATCATCTTTATCATAAAGATTTTTGCTCCACACCGGGAAACGTAAATCATAACAAATCATCAGCCGTATCTTCCACCCCATAAAATTAACAATGAGTTTTTTTGTGCCGGCAGTTATTCTTTCATGCTCTCCTCCCATTGAAAAAACATGGCGTTTATTGTAGGTGCTAAAACTACCATCGGGTAACATCCAAACTAAAGTATTTGCATATTCATTGCCCGTTTTAATTAGTAGCGATCCTGTTATTACTGTATTATATTTAGTCGCCATTTGTTTCATCCAGCTAACAGATTTGCCGGTTATTTCTTCGGCAAAATTATTGGGGTCAACTGGGAAACCAGTTGTAAATGTTTCGGGAAGAATTATTAAGTGATGCGAATTAAAATTATCTTCAATTTGCTTTTCAAAATCATC
>JASFZK010000157.1:0-13826 GCA_045267845.1 Bacteroidota bacterium
TAAAAAATAGTTCGGTTAAAGAAGTCTATTATCAAAAATCAGTTGTACATCTCATAAATAGAAATCTTAAAAAAATAACATTGTTACTATTTGGATTTAGCCTACTGCTTTTATTTATTGCTGTGGCATTAATAAATAATACAATCAGGCTGTCAATTTATTCCAGTAGGTTTACAATCAGAACAATGCAACTTGTTGGTGCTACTCGTAGTTTTATAATAGGCCCATTTATTGTTGTTGGTTTTGTACAAGGGTTAATAAGTGCAGTTATTTCAATTGCATTATTATACATTATACTTGTTTTAGCACAGCAAAATATTCCCGAACTCATACTGCTTTCGAGTAATAGTATGTTAATTTATCTTAATGTATTTATTATAATTTGCGGATTGTTAATTACCGGATTATCAACACTTTTTGCCGTTGACAAGTATCTTAGAATAAAAACAGATGCCTTGTATGGGTAACAAATTGTTTATCTTATTGCAGATGAGTATAATCTAAAGTATTTTTCTTGTATTTTTGAAAAAAAATAAAAAGATGTCGATTAAAAATAAAACAGAACAAGAAGGCAAACTTGTATTTGCTTTTAATAAAACTAATTATGTAATATTAATAGCAGGACTGCTCATATTAATCTTAGGTTTCTTGCTTATGGCAGGTGGGGGATCTGATGACCCGGAGGTTTTTAGTGATGCTATGTTCGGATTTAGAAGACTTACTCTTGCCCCAATTTTAATCCTAATAGGATACATAGTTGAAATAGTTGCTATTATGTATCGCCCAAAGCAACCAGAATAATTATTGAAATATTATTGATAGTAAACTAAAGTAATAATAAATGACCTGGATTGAAGCATTGATACTTGGAATTGTTCAAGGGCTTACAGAGTTTTTACCAGTAAGTAGTAGCGGACACCTTGAAATTGCAAAAGCTCTTTTTGGAGACACATCAGTTGCTGAACAAAGTATGCTAACCACTGTTGTATTGCATGGAGCCACAGCTCTTTCTACAATTGTAGTTTTTCGAAAAGATTTACTGGAAATATTTACTGGTTTGTTTCAATTTAAATGGAATGATGAAACTAAATTTTCATTGAAGATTATTATTTCAATGATTCCGGCAGCAATTGTTGGAGTACTATTTGAGGAGCAGTTAGAGATGCTTTTTGATGGACAAATACTGTTGGTTGGTTTTATGTTATTAATAACTGGCGGACTTCTTTTACTTGCCGATAGAGCAAAAACTACTGATAAAGGAGTTAGCAATAGAAATGCATTTATTATTGGTATTTCGCAAGCCATAGCTATATTACCCGGAATATCACGTTCTGGTGCAACAATATCAACAAGTGTACTGCTTGGAATTGATAGAACAAAAGCTGCAAGATTTTCGTTTTTAATGGTTGTGCCACTTATATTAGGAAAAATTGCTAAAGATATTGGTAGCGGGATGATTAATCTGGAAAATGCAAATGCTTTACCACTTTCAATAGGTTTTGTAGCTGCCTTTATTACAGGCATGTTGGCATGTACCTGGATGATTAAATTAGTGCAAAAAAGTAAGCTTTCATATTTTGCTTATTATTGTTTTGTGGTAGGTATCATAGCCATTGTTGCAATGTATATTTAGCCTTATTATTTCATATAAAATGGCAAAAAGAATCTTTAACTTCCTCGAGGGCGAAGTCCTTCTTATTGATAAACCATTAGGCTGGACATCTTTTGATGTTGTAAACACCATCAGATACACAATAAAACGTACTCTTAATATTAAAAAAATAAAGGTGGGTCATGCCGGTACACTCGATCCATTGGCAACAGGATTACTAATTATTTGCACTGGGAAATTCACAAAAAAGATAGATTCATATCAAGGGCTTGATAAGGTTTATATTGGTAGCATGTTTATGGGTGCCACAACCCCCTCATTTGATAAAGAAACCGAGGTAAATCAAAACTTTGATACTAGCAAAATTACAAAGGATCAACTGCTAGAAACAACACAACAATTTACTGGTGAAATCGAACAAACTCCACCAGTATATTCAGCCATAAAAATTGACGGAAAACGTGCATTTGAGT
The DNA here is from genome assembly GCA_045267845.1 of Bacteroidota bacterium. Taxonomy (GTDB): domain Bacteria; phylum Bacteroidota; class Bacteroidia; order Bacteroidales; family F082. The sequence continues at coordinate 2,086 of JASFZK010000157.1, forward strand.
ACGCCCGAAAAGATAATGAAGTAAAACTAAAATCACGAAAGGTAACCGTCCAACAGTTTAATTTGCTAAATCTAGATTTACCCGAGATTGATTTCCTTGTTAATTGTAGTAAAGGAACCTACATTAGATCGTTGGTTAATGATTTTGGAATTGCTTTAAATAATGGTGCATACATGAGCAGCTTGAGGCGAACATCCATTGGTGAATACTCAGTAAATAATGCATATTCAGTTGATGAAATAAAAGAGGCAATCATTAATCAATATCAGTCCGATTAACATCATCTATTGATTTACGTAAGTTTGCTGGCGACTTTTTAAACTCTGAAACAGATATCCCCGTTACATTTTTAAACTGTGTTGATAAATATTGAACACTGCTGTAACCCATTATAAAAGCAATTTCGCTGAGTGTTACCTCGTCTTCTCGTATTAACGACTTTACTTTCTCGGTTTTTTGCAGAATAATGTATTTTTCAAGTGTTATTCCTTCATATTTCGAAAATAGAGATGAGAGATATGGGTAGGTTCTTCCAAATTTCCCCACAATATAATCCGAATTACGCACCATTGCATTATATGTAGTATGATGTACCAAGTCGATAATTGCATGTTTAATATTTTCAATTAGTATACTGTCTTTATCAACTAAAAGCGAGAATCCATTTTTATTCAGCATCTTCTCAATGTCATCAATACTAATAATATCAGGATCAAAACTTACATTTATTTCACCAAGTTTGATGCTATTTACTTTAACCGAAATATTGTTTAACTCCATTTCAACCACTCTAATACAGCAATCACAAATCATATTATTTATGTGAAGAGTTTGGCTTACCATAGTGTTAATAAAATAAATTTATAAAATCCTGTATTAGCAATAATTATTGATATTTGTAGTTATACTACAACTGTTTAAATTTTAAAAAAGAATGTATAATATACCACATTTATTTTTATATTTTAAAAACAGAAGCGGTATATTAAACAAAATAATACATCTAATTATTATGCGAAAATACAAGATTACTTTTATTATATTTTTCTTAGTTAGTTTTTTCCCATCAATAAGCTTATCTCAAGGCTCAGCAATAGGCAGTTGGCGTACTCATCTTCCCTACAATCAACTTATCGATGTTGCTGTAGTTGGTGATGTGATTTATGCTGCAACACCATACAGCCTTTTTACATATAACCAACTGGATAACAGTATTGATAGATTTGATAAGGTTAAAGGACTCAATGATGTGGGGATTAGTAAAATTGGATTTAATTCATCTACAGATGAAATATTAGTTGCATACACAAATGCTAATCTTGATATTATTAATGTTGATGGGTCGGTAATTAATATTTCAGATATCAAGGATAAAGAAATACTGGGAAATAAAACCATTAATAATATTATGTTTAAAGATGATCTTGCATATCTTTCATGCGGCTTTGGAATTGTTGTGTTAGATTTGGTAAGAAAGGAAATTCATGACACGTATTATATTGGGCCTGAGGGTAATGCCATTAATGTTATGGATATTGCTTATAACGACACTTCATTTTTTGCGGCAACAGAAAGCGGGATTTATTTTGCAGATGTTAACGGACAAAATCTTGCTGACTTTAGCCAATGGCAAAAAGATCAGCAATTAATTTACCCTAACTTAGCTTATAATCTAGTTGCTAGTTTTAACAATAGTATATATTGTAACTATTATAGTGAACAATGGCAAAAAGATACAATGTTTGTTTATAATGGTACTACTTGGGACTATTTTGAAAAGGAGAACACAAAACAACGTTATCAAATGAATGTTGTTAACGAGAATATGTTAGTTGTAAACGAAGGCTTTGTTTCTGTATATGATAAAAATATGGAATTAGATTTTTTAATTTATAAACCAAGTGATCAGGTTCTTGCTCCTTTGTCGGCAGATATGGATAATGAGTTTATTTGGGTAGGAGATAAGTCGGTAGGTTTAGCTAAAATATGGAATAGGGGTTGGAGTGGTGAGTTTATTAAACCAAACGGGCCCGATAATAATAATGTTTTTCAGCTTAATGCTGAAGGTGATAATGTATGGGTAGCCACAGGGGGCAGAAAAACTGACTGGGGTAAATTATATATGAGAAAGGGAGTTTTTTCATTTATTGACGATACTTGGCACAACCATAATACTGGCAATACAGCTGCCTTTGATACCATTAGTGACTTTGTTTGTGTAAAAGTTGATCCGGCAAATCCTGATATTGCTTATGTTGGAACATGGCAAGTAGGTGTTATAAAATTTGTTGGCAATGATTTGTCGGTAATTTATGATGATAAAAATAGCAGTTTACAACCATGGGTAGCCAGCAGCACACCATTAATAAATGTAAGTGGTATTGATTTTGATAATGAACACAATATGTGGGTTGCCAACTCAGGAGCACCTAATTTACTTTCGGTTATGAAAAATGATGGTGAATGGAAATCCTTTAGTTTTGGCGGATTATTAAGTGGAGGTGATATATCATATTTATTAGTAGATAATTACGGTCTGAAATGGATTATCAGACGTTCAGATGGAATAATTGTTTTTAATGATAATGGGACAATTGATGATGCAACTGATGATGAAACAAAAGTATTGCGAACGTCTGCTGGACAAGGAAATATACCAGGAAGTAATGTTTACTCCTTTGCAGCTGATCAAGATGGTGAAGTTTGGGTAGGAACTGATAAAGGAATTGGAGTTTTTTATTCATCCGAAAATATTTTTATTCCAGGTGCAAATTATGATGCACAGCAAATTCTAGTACCACGAAATGATGGTTCTGGCTTAGCTGATTACTTGCTCGAAACAGAACTTGTTACTTCAATAGCCGTTGATGGTGCAAATAGAAAGTGGATTGGTACTGAGCGTGCTGGTATTTTTCTTTTTTCAGAAGATGGGCTTGAAGAAATTCATCATTTCACATCAGAAAATAGTCCGCTTATTTCCAATAACATTATCAGTATATCAATAAATAAAGATGGTGAGGTTTTTATTGGTACTGCAAATGGGATTATTTCATATAAAGGAACTGCTACACCTCCTGCTCCTCCAGGAACTAAAGTATATGCCTACCCCAATCCTGTGAGAGAAAATTATACAGGTTTGATAGCCATTAAAGGCCTCGAAAATAATTCATATATTAAAATTACCGATACCTATGGTAATTTGGTTTATCAAACTAAATCAGAGGGAGGACAAGCTATTTGGGATGGTAATAATTTTAATGGAGAGCATGTTGCCACAGGTATTTATATGGTTTTTGCGGTAACTATTGATAAATCAGAAAAAGTTGTTACTAAGATTCTTGTTGTTAGATAATACCGCTCATCAATAATTATATTAATTATTTGCATAGCGATTGACCTATCTTGGTTTGGTTCCTAAATCTTATGTCACTTTTTTACTAACTTTAGCCAATAATTTTAAATTATATCATTATGGTTACTGATTCTCCACGTTATACAAAAATGCATCCATTATTTTATGCAGCAGCAGCAGTAATAATAATAGCTGGGTTAAAAATAGGAGCACCTATTATAAATCCAATTCTCATGGCTGTTTTTTTTAGTATTATTATACTACACCCAATAGGTTGGTTGAAGAAAAAAGGTGTTAATGGAGTATTGTCAGCACTGATAGTTTTATTTGGGCTATTGGTAATTGTATTTGGTATTGGTGGCGCTGTTACAAAGTCGGTTATGGAGTTTACCAAAAATCTCCCATCCTATAAAAATGAACTTGATGAAATTACAAAATCATCAATTACATTATTAAATGGTTATGGAATCAATGTTTCAAGTGATAGCGTTTCAAGCAATTTTAGCGCAGGAAGCGCTTTTGGATATGCTTCTAAATTTATAGGAAGTATTGGGGGTGTATTTGGTCAAATTATGCTTCTTATACTTGTGGCTGCATTTATAATTGGCGAAGCAAACAGTTTTCCCGTTAAACTAAAGGTGATATTAAAAAACCCCACAGTTTCGTTGGAAAATATTACAAGTATTGCCCGAAACATAAGGTATTATTTGGGAATAAAAACGGTAACAGGTTTAATAGGTGGCGTAAGCGTGGCCATAGTATTGTTTATTATGGGTATTCAATATGCAATATTATGGGGTGTATTGGTTTTGCTTATGCGATATATTCCAAATATTGGATCCATAATAGCGGCCATCCCAATAATGTTGTTTGTACTTATTCAGGATGGTCTTACAGGAGTTTTATATGTTGGTATTGCCTACGCAATAATTAACTTTATAATTGGCCAAATAATTGAACCCCAATTTTTAGCCAAAGGAATGAACCTAAGTACATTAGCTGTGTTTTTGTCTCTTGTGTTTTGGGGTTGGATATTAGGGGATGTTGGTATGTTATTAGCTGTGCCAATTACCATGGCGGTAAAAATTAGCCTCGAAACACGTGAAAACTCAAAATGGATGGCTATAATGTTAGGATCGGAAAAGAGTGCTCAGGAGGCTTTGTTACAAAAGAATACGAACAAAAAGACTGACACTAAAAAGGAATAGAAGCATATTCTTTAGGATTATCTTACAATACGGATAGTTTTTGATGCTCCTACCGCAAGATCAAACCAAAATATAATCTCATTATCGACTATTTTGTAATTAGGTATTATACCGTTAATTGATACTGCTTTCGCTTTAGAGACCATAGCCAAATCAAAAATGTCTGTAGTACCATTGTTGGAAAGTCGAATTCTTCCGTCAGGTAAAAAATCATATTCAATATTATCAATTGATGTACGATAATCCAAAAAATTAGCAATAGTGCATACATTTAATTTACCTTCATCACGCAAGTGTGCCATATTTGCAAGAGCCATGTTTAAGCCGGGTTGAGCTATAATTACCGAATCAACATCATAAGTCCACATGCCTTTTTTAGGATTTACCCATGGTGGATATGTATGATTTATTTCAACAGCACGGTTATCAATTAAGCTTTGAAGTTTTTTGATATTAAAAAGATAATCCCATAAATAGGGTTCTTTAATAAATAATGCACTGGTGGTAGTCCAGTGAATCATATTGCTGCTTCTGCTGGGATGCTGATAATAATCTGGTTTTGGGAAGAAATCACCAAATCCACTGTATGGCTTTTCCATCGAGCTTTCAAACTGCCAACCCTTATATGTGCTAAGTTCTTCATAATAGGCATTATGCAGATAGTTAACCCCATATTTATTCCATAAGTCAATTGCATAGTATGGTGAGTCTTCCAATGTGCCATCACAAATTAAATCTTCACGATTGCTAAGTGGGCCGTTGTTATTTCCATGGTCAATCCACGAAGGTGAACCAAAATTTGTTTGCATGTATGATAAAGCTTCTTCTAGTCTACCAGGAGTTGTAGTAAATTGCTCAGGTGTATGTAAGCAAATGTCATTTCCTTTTTCAGATATTTGGAAAAGGAATTCTGAAAAAAGTGTATCAGTTAATATGGTACTTTCAAGTGATGGAAAAGCCCCATTTGATGCCTTGAAATTTGTAATGCTATCGGGATTGTCATAAAAAACACTTTTCGTAACTGGTATATTGTACATAACAAATCCACCCACAGCACTATCAGCATTAGTAATTTTTTCAGAACCAAAATATGTAGCTCTGTTAGTTTTTATATCTGTAAAATCAGCGTGCTCACTCCAAATGTATGTAGCTTCAAAACCTGATGGGTTTTTCATAAACCGGGGTAGGGGTTGGACCTTATTTCCCATAACAATGCTAAAATTATATTTGCGTTTATCTCCCTTTTTATATTTGCTAGTAGACTCATCCAGCTTCCAGTTAGAGCTGTCAGTATTTAATGGGAATCTAAAAAATGGGTGGTCTGTTTCAAAATCTAAATTTGCAAAAAGCAGATTGTTTTCTGTGTCAAGCTGAAGTGATGAAATATTGGGCGTGTGGTAAAGGATAAATGAATTTTGCTCCTCTCCAATTTTAACACCTTGTTTATCCAGCCAATATTCGTCTTGAAAGTAATCAGCGTCTAATTTTCGGTTATTCCTATAAACTTCGGTTAAGGGCTGTGCATAATCAATTACAATTGATTCTCTATTTACGGTCTGATTTTTCTTGTATTTCTCTTCAATTTCAAATTGTATTTCATGGCTGTAATTATTACAGATCAATACCAGTTCGAGTTTGTAAGTAGGCTCAGATATACTAAAAATAAGCACTTGACCATTTTTAATATTTTTGCTTTTGTCAAAATCAAATTGCACTTCTGATATATATATTTCATCTTCCAAATTGCGTTTGCTGTGAAAAAAGATATCATTAATTATAGTATTATCAGTATTGCTAATAATAGAAATACCATTTTCTTTAGTCTCATACTGTACAGAATAGTAACTATTTGAAAAAAGTATTTTTTTGAAAGTATTGCCATTTATTTCTGATAATTCATCTGCGAAAGCAGGAATAAATGTTGGATTATCCACCGCTAAAAATTCAATACGCAGTTCGTCAATACCTGTTGCTGCTGTTTTGTCTTGATTCCATAAGTATGCCTTGAGTTTTGTGTTAACAGTAAGGTTAGCAGGTATCAAAATTGAATCTGAAAAATAATACCATGTATTTTCTTCAACAAAAACAGGGGCAAGCGGAATCCCTTTCCAAAGAAGCGTTTCGGCACCGTTTATTAATGTTACAACAAACATTGCACGATTATTTTTGGCACTACTTTTCACATACCCACTAATTAGCACCATCGTATTTTCACGTACTAGCTCGTTTGGAAACGACTGTTCAATACCAAGTCCGTATGGACTTAGCGAATCGGTTTTAGAAAAGTAACTACCCGAATAAGCTGCCACTGAATCGATGGTAGTTAATCCTAGCCAGTTGCCTTCCATATTCTCATCTTCCAAATCATTATAATAAACATGATTTTGTGCGATAACCGAAAATGAGGAAATAAAAATAATTAGAAAAAAGGTAGTGATTAGTTTAGAATTCATTTTGATCTTGATTTAACACAAATTAATAAACGCCACAGTATGGGAAACTAAAAGGTCTATTTTAATCCCCAAAATACTTCAAGAATTAATATTTCTTAACCTCAATTTCACCTTTTAAAATCATAAGCCCAAACGATGCCAATGCACAAAAATCATTTACTGATGGATAAAGAGCTATGGTAGCAAGTCCGCCCACACGATCTTTTACATTTTTCAAAAATTGCTCGCTATCAAAAATTATCCCGGTAAGGATAATACAATCAACATTGCCACTTAATGTTGCATAATGCGATGCTATTTCTTTCGAAACCTGATAAGAAAGAGCATGGGAAATCATGATTGCTTTTTCATCACCATCAGCTATACGTTTATTGATTTCTGAGATACTTGATGTTCCGAGATATGCATTATACCCTCCTTTTGAGGTAATCATTTCCATAATCTCCTCCTTTGATACATCACCGCTAAAGCACATTTCAACTAGTTGCCCCATGGGTAAAGTACCGGTGCGTGAAATGGAAAATGGTCCTCCGCCATCGTAAGCCTGATTAACATCTACCACTCTGCCTTTCTCATGTGCACCTATTGATATTCCGCCAGTTCCTATATGACATACAATCAAATTAAGATCCTCATATCGCTTATGTATAGATTTAGCATATTGGTTTGAAACAAATTTATGGTTCAAAGCATGGTAAATCGATTTTCGGGTAAATTTGGGGTGTCCGGTTATTCTGGCAACATCCGAAAGTTCATCAACCACAACAGGATTTGCCATGTATGCCTTTTTACCAAGTTTTTGAGCCATGCCATGAGCAAGTAATCCCCCCAAATTTGTAGCATGAATACCCATAATACCTTCCTTGAGATCATCAACCATGGAAGCGTCAATTTCGTAAATGCCCTGCTCAACAGGTTTTACCAAACCACTTCTTCCCATTATTACTTCGATATTATCTAAGTTAATATTATTTGCATCCAGCTCTTCAGCTATTGCATTTAATCTAAAATCAATTTGATCAATAAAATGATGAAACGAATTAATATCTTCTTCCGAATGCTTAATGGTTTTTAAAAAAATGGGCTCAGTATTACGGTATACGGCCATTTTAGTTACTGCTTCCTCGGGATAAATAATAAGTATGTTCTTGTTAATCATGCCTTATGTTTTAGGATTCCATTTTTTAACTCTAGTTATTTGTGCCAAATGTTAAGCACAAAAATAATAATAAAGGAAGACCATTGCAAAACTAATTTTACAATAATTATGAACCAGTTTCACATTCACAAAAAAATAAATTTAAAATAATCACGAAAATACTTGACACGCATAGTATTTTTAGTTTAATTTTGCAATGCATGCATAGTAAAAAGAAATAATCAAATCACAATGTTCAAATATCAATAGGTTTAAAAGATATGATAGTAGAAGATACAGTAGATTTTCACCTTCGCTCAACATTATTTGCAATGCGTAGGATGTATAACTTGTTAGCTCATGAAAATGGAATTACACAGGGGGTTGGATATGCCTTAATAAACATAGGTGAAGAAGGGATACCTGCAACAAAAATTGCTCCCCTTATGGGAATGACAAGCTCCAGCCTAAGCCGAATGTTGAAGAATATGGAAGAGGACGGAATAATATCGCGCAAGCAAGATAAAGTTGACAAAAGAATAGTCAAAATATGTCTTACAAAGGAAGGTAAGTTAATGAGGGATAAAGTAGAACAAGCTGTATTGAAATTCAATTCCGAACTCTTCAAAAAACTAGACCTAAAAGATTTACAAGCTTTCGAAAGAGTTAACAATATGATAAAAGAACAAGTGAAAATTGAAATAGATTTGATGAAGGGTTAGTTGTGCAATGATTTAATGCGATAATGATTTAATGAGACAATGCGGAAATGCAAATAGCACAAAGGCCAATATCCAAATAAACGAATAACCATATAACAACAAAAATAACAGTATTAAATAAAAACACCTAAATATGATGCGTAGAATTAAAAAAGTAGCAGTACTGGGTTCCGGGGTAATGGGATCAGGTATTGCATGCCATTTTGCAAACATTGGAGCCGAAGTGTTGTTAATCGACATAGTTCCAAATGAGTTAAGTGGTAAAGAAAAAGCAGCAGGTTTGAGTCTTGACGACAAAGTTGTTCGAAATCGTATTGTAAACGATTCGCTTAAGGCTACCCTGAAATCTAAACCATCGCCCATTTACAAACAGGAATTTGCTAAACGCATTTCCATTGGTAATTTTGATGATGATTTGGCTAAGATTAAAGATTTTGACTGGGTAATTGAAGTGGTAATTGAACGCCTCGACATTAAGCAATCAGTTTTTGAAAGAGTTGATAAATTACGTAAACCAGGTTCATTGGTTACAACTAACACTTCCGGAATTTCTGTGGAAGCCATGATTGAAGGACGAAGCGAAGATTTCCAGCAAAATTTCTGTGGAACACACTTTTTCAATCCTCCACGCTATCTTCAGTTATTTGAAATTATTCCAACAAGCAAAACAAATCCCGATGTAATTTCATTTTTGGAAATGTATTCGTCAAAATTCCTAGGCAAAACTCCGGTACTTGCAAAAGACACTCCGGCTTTTATCGCCAACCGAATTGGTACTTTTTCAATAATGCACCTATTTAATAATGTGCAGGAGTTTGGATTAACAATTCCTGAAATTGACAAACTTACAGGACCAATTATCGGACGTGCAAAATCGGCAACATTTAGAACAGCTGATATTGTTGGTCTTGACACCCTTGTGCATGTTGCCAATAATATTAAAGAAACCACTAATGATGAGGCAAATGAGCTTTTCGGCATTCCTGATTATCTAAATACCATGCTCGAAAATAAGTGGTTGGGCTCGAAAACTAAAAAGGGATTCTTCCAAAAAGTTATTGTTGACGGAAAAAAGAAATTTCTTTCAATTGATTTCAAAACTCTTGATTATGTGGAAGCACCTCGACCAAAATTTGGTGTTTTCGAAAAAACAAAGGGCATTGATGATACTCGTAAAGTAGTTTCAATATTATACTCAGATAAGGGCAAAGTTGGTGATTTTTACAGAACCACATTTAATGCTTTATTCCAATTTAGCTCAAACCGTATTCCTGAAATAAGTGATGATATTTATAAAGTTGATGATGCTTTAAATGCTGGTTTTGGATGGAAACTTGGTCCATTCCAAACTTGGGATGCCATCGGTGTTGAATTAATAGTTAAAGCCATGGAAGAAGCTGGAGCAAAAGCTGCCCCATGGGTTTATGATATGCTTGATGCCGGGATTACCTCTTTCTATAAAGTTGAAAACGGCATGAAATATTGCTACGATGTAAGTTCAAAGGAATACAAAGTGATTCCCGGTCAGGAAGACAGACTTTCTCTGGAAGTGCTTCGTCAAACAAATGTACTTTGGGAAAACAACGATCTTACAATTTTTGATTTGGGTGATGGTGTAATTAACGCCGAATTCCATACTAAAATGAATACAATTGGAGCAGGTATTCTCGAAGGTTTAAACAAGGCTATTGATATGGCTGAGGCGGATTATAAAGCTCTTGTAATTTCAAATGAGGGCGACCATTTTTCTGCTGGAGCCAATGTTGGTATGATTTATATGCTTGCAATTGAACAAGAGTGGGAAGAGCTTGACTTAGCAGTTCAGTGGTTCCAAAAAACAATGATGCGCATGCGCTATTCATCAATTCCGGTAATTGCTGCACCTCATGGTATGGCACTTGGTGGTGGATGTGAACTTTGCTTGCATAGCGATAAGGTTATTGCTCATGCTGAAACCTACATGGGTCTTGTTGAATTTGGAGTTGGTCTTATCCCTGGTGGTGGTGGAACAAAAGAGTTTGCTGTTCGCCTTTCGGATGAACTAAAAAGCGGTGATATCCGTACAAACGCTTTCCTTAACAGATATTTAAGTATCGGACAAGCTAAGGTTTCAACATCGGCTTACGAAGCATTCGATCTTGGTTATTTACGACCAGGAATTGATGAGGTTATTGTTAGCAGAGCACATCATCTGGCATATGCCAAAAAATCGGCACTTCAATTAGCCGATAAAGGTTACACTCAGCCAGCAACTCGTAATGATATTAAAATACTTGGTAAAGAAGTATTAGGTATGGTTTACGTTGGTGCTGATGGATTTACTACAGGTAATTACATGTCGGAGCATGATAAAATAATTGCTGAGAAACTTGGCGAAGTTATGGCTGGTGGCGATATTTCACAAGCTCTTACTGAGGTTTCAGAACAATATTTGCTCGACCTTGAGCGCAAGGCCTTTATGGAACTTTGCTCAACACGCAAAACTCTCGAAAGGATTCAGAGTCTCATAACAAAAGGAAAGATACTAAGAAACTAAAAACATAAAAACATGAATGCATACATAGTAGGAGGATATCGTTCGGCCATCGGGAAGGCCCCAAGAGGGAGTTTCCGTTTTACCCGTCCTGATGACATTGCAGCTGCAGTTATCAGACATCTGATGAACGATTTTCCACAAATTGATAGCAAAATAATTGACGATGTAGTTGTTGGAAATGCCTTTCCCGAAGCCGAAAGCGGCTTTAATATGGGTAGGTTAATTTCACTCATGTCGCTCGATAATGTAGAAGTTCCGGGTTCAACAGTAAATCGTTATTGTGCTTCCGGACTTGAAACCATAGCCATTGCCTCAGCCAAAATTACTGCCGG
>JASFZK010000158.1:0-3841 GCA_045267845.1 Bacteroidota bacterium
CCTTTCCCCAACAATGTTAATTTTAACTGACTCGGGAACTTTAAACCAAACCTTACCTTTATGAAAAGCAGCGCTTATATCCTTATCTCCCATTCCCTGACCAAATGCTCCGATGGCGCCAAGAATATTTGCATGAGAGTCGGTGGTAACGGCTGTGGATCCAGGCCATGCAAGTCCTTCACTAATTAATGTATGAGTGCCAATACCATTGTCAATATCATAAACTTTAATACCTTTTTTACGAGCAAATGTTCTAACAATCTGCTGATTAACAGCATATTTCTGATCGCTACCAGTAGGGTTTGTATCAAAAGTAAAGAATGTTTTAGAAATATCATCAATATCTAAACCATGTTCTTCAAGGTTTTTTACGACATTTGGGCCTCCAAAATCACGGGCAACTCTTGCGTCAATACCAATATCAACTATTTGTCCTGGTGCAACTACATTTTTATCTGAGTGGGCTGCAATTATTTTTTCTATTATATTCATTTCATGATATTTTTAATACGCATCAAAAATAAGATAAAAGGTAAATACTTATACTGGATGTTGGAAATATTTATACATGAAGTTTTGGGTTCATTGTTCAGGGTTTTGGATTTAGGGTATTTGGTTTTGGCTTATCACATAAAACTCAAAATATTTCTAGTAATAACCTATATTTGTCAATTAGTTTAGAAAATAGATATGGAAAATAGAAGAAATTTATTTTTTGGGATTGACAAGAGTATTATACTATTGATATCAATTTTTGCTTTTGTATTTATCTTCCCGATAATTGACAATAAAATGATTCATGATTTTTTTGTAGCGCTTTCATATACATTAGTATTATTATCAATATTTTCAATTGTTGAAAAAAAATCCAAATTTCTTACTTACATGATTATTATTGCTGTAACTGCTAATATTGTAATGTTTTTTGCAAATAGCAATACAGTTCAACTAATTACTTTTTCCATAAGTATAATTACTTTTACTGTAGCTACGGTAATACTTATTGGCCATGTTGCAACAAATAAAAATGTTACAGGGGCTGTTGTTATTCAAGCTATTTGTGGGTATTTGTTAATCGGAGTAATTGGGGTACTATTGAATGCAATTCTGCTTGGGTTCAATGAAAATGCAATTACTTTTTCAGAAGTTGGAAATAAATTTAGTTCAGTTATTTATTATAGCTTTATTACGTTAACTACCATAGGGTATGGCGAAATACTTCCACAAACGGTAATTGCTCGATCCATAAGTATTTTTATTGGTGCATCAGGACAAATATATCTTACGGTAGTTATTGCGTTGATTGTTGGTAAGTTTTTGAGTGGAAAATTGCAAAATGATTAGTTGAGTGAATGGAAAACCAAAGATTGATACATAAAAGCATTGCAGTTCTTCCTTTTGTGAATATGAGTGCTAGCAAGGATAATGAATATTTTAGTGATGGTATTACTGAGGAGATAATTAATGCTCTGGCAAAAATCAATAGTTTAAAAGTAACCTCAAGGACTTCTTCATTCTTTTTTAAAAATAAAAATATTCCTATTCAGCAAATTGGTAGTGAACTTGGCGTAAGTGCACTTCTCGAAGGTAGTGTTCGGTTGTCGGGTAATATGCTTCGAATTACTGCTCAGCTAATTGATGCTAAAGATGATTTTCATTTTTGGTCGGAAACTTGGGACAGAAAACTGGATAATATATTTGAAATACAAGATGAAATAAGCTTGTTGATTGCCGATAAGTTGAGAGAGCAATTTGGTCATTTTGAAATTCAAGATCACCTAGTTGAGAAACAAACTAATAATATTAATGCATATGAATTTTCATTACAAGCAAAATTTCATGCTAATAAGTGGAATCCTGAGGATGTAAAAACTGCCATTTCGCTTTATGAAAAAGCATTGGTGCTGGATCCAAATCATACAGAGTCACAATTAGGACTTGCAGATTGCTATAGCTTTATGGGGACAACAGGTTTTCTGCCTTTCGAAGAAGCTTGGGGAAAAACGATTCAATATACGAACAAGGCTTTTGAGCTGAATGATAGTTTATCAGGAGTTCATTACCAATTAGCAAATCAGGCATTTTTTATAGCATGTGATTACAAGGAAGCTCTATTGCAAATGAAAACGGCCATAGATGTCAATCCAAATAATGCAGAAGCACAGCAGTTTATGTCTTTTTTGTATATCATTGCTGGTGATAGAAAAAAATCTTTTGAGCATCTTCAAATTGCTCTAGACTTAAACCCTCTTTCCGAAGAAACAAAATTCTTTAATGCCTATTATTATTATATGATAGAAGATTTTGAGAAGTCGTTGGAACTCCTCGATTTATGTATTCTGGCAAATAATAAGAACATCCCGGCTCATTCTGTTAAAACTATATGTTTACTTATGTTGGGTCGTTATGACGAAGTTATCAATTATTTTGATAACATTCCTTCAGACATAGTTATTCTTGGAGAAAAAACCGGAGCTATAGCTTTAGCTTATGCTTTTAAACAAGATGACAACAATATTGAAAAATATACAAATGAATTATTAAAACAAGCCAATAGCCCCAATGGGTTTACTGCAGACTCTTATCTATTTACATTATATGCTGTTAATGGTCAGGCCGATAAGGCATTTAATTGGATTTCCTCTGCCATTAAAACTAAATCATCGTTACTGCTTCTTCGTTATGCTGATCCTTTGGTGAAGTCTTTAAAAAATGATCCAAGATATTTTGAATTCCACAAAATTTTATATGATAAGGATGGAATAATTGAGGTTGTCAAGAAAAAAAAGCAACTCCTTGATAAAGAAACTGCAATCACCTACACTGCCAAACTTATAAATCACGTAGAGCAAGAGCAGCCTTTTTTAAATTCTGGTTTATCTTTACGCTTGTTAGCAGATCAAATTAATATTCATCCAAACCAACTTTCGTGGATACTTAATGAAAGTATGGGTGTAAATTTTAATGAGTTTATAAATCATTACAGGATTGAGGTATTCAAGACTCTCGCTAAAGATCCCCTTAACTCAAATATTACAATAGTTGGCCTTGCATATGATAGTGGTTTTAATTCTAAAACTGTTTTCAATACATATTTTAAAAGAGAAACAGGGATGACACCCAAGCAATTCCTAAATCAATAGATTGAATAACTTAATTAGTATTTTATAATAATTCCCCCATTTTCAAAAGTAATTTGATTAGTTCGGATTTATAATCCCGAACATCTGTTTATGATTTCAGAACTTCCGTGAAAACTTGCTGCCGTAGTTTTGCAGTCAACAAAATAATTAATCAACAATTAAATATTTAAAACTATGAAATCTAATAAACTATCAAAAACAGAAACTATGAAAGCTATTATAAGTACTAAATACGGCTCACCAGATATACTAGAATTGCAAGAAGTAAATAAGCCAATACCCAAAGACAATGAAATACTAATAAAAGTAATTGCCTCATCGGTAACCACTGCTGATGGCATGATGCGAACTGGCAAACCTTATATTGGAAGGTTATTTACCGGTTTGTCAAAACCAAAAAACCGTATACCAGGTACAGGCTTTGCAGGAATAGTTGAAGCTATAGGTTCATCTGTAAAAAACTTTAAGGTTGGTGATGAAGTATTTGGTGAAAACATTGCAACCTTTGGAACTAATGCAGAGTTCGTTTGTGTTCCTGAGGATGGTGTTGTTTCAATTAAACCTAGGTATATAACATTTGAGGAAGCCGCTCCCATTTGTGATGGGGCTTTAACTTCCATGAATTTTCTTAAAACAATTTCAAAAATTAAATCAGGACAAAAGGTGCTAATAATTGGTGCATCAGGGAGTTTGGGTAC
>JASFZK010000159.1:0-19854 GCA_045267845.1 Bacteroidota bacterium
TTAAGTTTTTCATGCCTGTGGCAGACAAGTGTTTCTGGTAAAGTCGCAAAGGTCCGATTATCACAAACTTAATAATAGGTAGGTGGTTTTACAAACGCGTGATAATAAAATAGATGTGTGATAGCGGCAAGGATTGCAGCGATAGCTTGCTGAAATGCCAATGTAGTTTTTGTTAATAAACGTAGGCGGAGGAACGTAGCCAACGGCTTAATTACAAAAACACATATGGTATAAAGTAACTACAAGCGCAAAGCCTGTATGTCCGCCAAAAAAAGCCACCCGAATTAACGAATGGCTTGTAAGTTTTAGTGAAATGATAGTTTATATATCATCACCATCGATTGCCCATTTTAAATAAATTGAGCCCCATGTAAAACCGCCACCAAATGCAGCTAGTACTAGGATATCTCCTTTTTTAAGTTTTGGTGCCCACTCGTAAAGGCATAATGGGATTGTTCCGTTTGTTGTATTGCCGTAATTTTCAATGTTTATCATTACCTTTTCCTTGGCAAGACCCATGCGACGGGCAGTTGCGTCAATAATACGCATGTTTGCCTGATGTGGAACAAGGTAAGCAATATCATCAGCTGTTAGATTATTGCGATCCATTATTTCGGCAGCAACATCAGCCATTTTGGTAACAGCAAATTTAAAAACTGATTTCCCTTCCTGGAAGATAAAATGCTCTTTAGCATCAATAGTTTCGTGTGATGCAGGTTTTTCGGAACCACCAGCTTTTTGATGCAAATGTGGTTTGCCCATGCCATCACTATATAATCTCGAATCCATAATTCCAAGATCTTCGGTGGTAGGCTCAAGCATAACTGCTCCACCAGCATCACCAAACAATATACAGGTAGTACGATCGGTATAATCAACAATTGATGACATTTTATCGGCACCAATAACTACAACTTTTTTATATGCTCCACTTTCAACATATCTACGACCTGTTTCGAGGGCATATAGAAAGCCTGAACAAGCAGCGTTTAAATCAAAACTAAATGCATTTTTAATTCCAACTAAATCGCTAACTATAGTAGCTGTAGCAGGAAACTGCAAGTCGGGTGTTGTTGTGGCACATATAACCAAGTCAACCTCATCGGGTGATGTGTTGGTTTTTTTCAACAATCCTTCAACGGCCTTTGCACCAATAACTGATGTTCCTTGGCCTTCACCTTTTAATATATGCCTTTGCTTTACCCCGGTGCGTGACATTATCCACTCATCAGAAGTATCGACTAAGGTTTCAAGTTCTTTATTTGTTAGGATATATTCAGGAACCCATGCATGTATCCCCGTAATTGCTGCATTAATTTTTGACATACTTATTGTTTTTTCAAATTACTGACGCGCAAAAGTACTAAATTTTAATTTGGGTTATCATTGTTTTAAGCTAATAATAAGTCTTAACACACCTAAAGCTCCTGAATATTAAATACATCCAAGAGCAGTAGTTATTTCGATTTATGTAATTAAGCTAATAGCTCTTTTAGGTACTATGTGTAATGCCAAACAAGAGATATTTACTCTGCTTTAGCGTTTTCAACTACCATTTTGCCTTTGTAATACATGTCGCCATCAACATAATATGCACGGTGGTATATGTGTGTGGTTCCTGTTGTTGGGCATGTTGCCAATTGAGGGGCTTCTGCTTTGTAGTGAGTTCTTCTTTTGTCTCTTCTGGTTTTCGAAATTTTCCGTTTTGGATGTGCCATTTTTTATTTCTTTATTTGATAAGTTTTAATCTAGTTTTATTTTTTTTAAAGCATCCCAACGAGGGTCACTTTTTTGCTCTGTATAATTATTAAGATGATCGATCATTTCCTGATTACAGGTATTGTTACCAAACTCGTCATCTGCATGAACTTTTTTAAAAGGTAACATTAAATTAATGTATTCATAAATATACTGACTTAGGTCGATGTTTGCGTCATTATGCGGAATGGTGATAATTTCAGCCGAAACTTCATTAAACTCATTACCATAATTAACAATTAATCTGAAATTATCTTCAACATTTAAAATAATTTTATCCAAACAACGATCACACTTCGTTTCAATATAACCTTTAAAGTGAAACTTAAAATCCATTAAGTTCGATTCTTTTACCAAATCAACGGTTAGGTTTAATAATCCCTTGTAAGTGTCAAAATACTCATAATTACTAAAGAACGATTTGTCAATTTTATATGTGAAGCGGTGATCGCCCAAACTCAACCCTTTTACAGGTATTATATATTCTACAGTCTTTTTCACCCCACACAAAATTCGGGCGGCAAAATTACAGTTTATTATTATTATTTACAAGCATTTTATACATAATGATTTAGGGCATTATTTTTTTAAAGATTTCATATAATTGTTAATTAATTAACAGAACTTATGCTCCCACAAACCCTTTGATGAAAACTATTTTTGGTCAGGTGTTGTATATAACTAATATTCAGGCATTAAGGTTGTTATTTAGAGTGTAAAAAAATTGTTGTTTTTTATACCTGATAAAATAATTCTATATAAATTTGCGGCTTTAATTATCTAAAGCTTAAACCAATGATGTTTCTTAATAAAATAATTGCCGCGGTTTTACCACTTATGCCCCAAAAACTTGTGTGGATTTTTTCGAAAAGATATATTGCAGGGCAAAATCTTGATGAAGCTATTATTACTGCTAAAAAATTGAATGCTGAGGGTAATATGGTTACCATCGATTTACTCGGAGAGTTTATTACAAAGATGTCGGAAGCCGAAATAAACAAAGAAGAGTATTTGGAGATAATTACCAGATCCGAAAAAGAAAATATCAATGGGAACTATTCATTAAAGCCAACAATGTTTGGGCTATTAATAGATATGGAAGCCTGTTATACCATCATCAGAGAAATAGTGGTTAAGGCTGTAGAGTACAATAATTTTGTTCGTATCGATATGGAGGATTCGCAATGTGTTGATATGGAAATCGAAATATTTAGGAGACTTAAAAAGGATTTTCCAAAAAATGTGGGTCTTGTGCTTCAGTCGTATATGCGTCGCACAATGAGTGATATTGAAAATATGATGGACTTAAGCACCCCCGAAATACCCGTAAACTACCGTTTATGTAAAGGTATTTATGTTGAGCCCGAAAATATTGCTTATAAAAAATATGAAGAAATAAACGAACATTATTTAGAGGATCTAGAGTATATGTTTAAAAACGGTGTTTATCCTGCCATAGCAACTCACGATGAAAAACTAGTTGAAGGTGCATATAAACTAATTGAAAAGTATAAAGTTCCCAACGATAAATTTGAGTTTCAAATGTTGTATGGCGTAACACCTGCATTACGAAAATCAATACTTAAAAAAGGGTTTAGAATGCGAATCTACGTTCCATTTGGTAAAGATTGGTTTGCGTATTCAACTCGTCGATTAAAAGAAAACCCAAAGATGGCCCAGGAAATTATTAAAGCCTTGTTTGTTAGGGGGTAGTTAAAATTGGCCGCTTTTTTCGTGAAAATTTGTTTGTAGCTGGTTGGAAGTGATAATGATTTAGTAACACTTCCAATATTCCAAAGTAAATTATCAATTCGTATTTATTATTTCTATCATTTTTTTATATGTGATGATATGGTTACTTTTGGTGACTATATATTACGCTATTTAGATATTGATAAATGAAAAAAACAAACCAGACAAGAATCCTGTTAACTTTCCTTTTTATCGCCACAGCATTATCCGCTGTAAGTCAATGGCAACAACTTAATGGCCCAATGGGCGGCTATGTACGGAGTATTATTTTTGATGGAAACACTTTGTTTGCCGCTACCGGCGGTGGAGTATTATCTAGTATTGATGAGGGAAATTCGTGGGCGTTTAAAAATGAGGGGTTAGCAAGTTGTGATACAAAATCTCTTACAAAGTTGGGTAGTTATGTTTTTGTTTCCACAGATGAGAACGTATTTCGAACTGCAGATAATGGTAATACTTGGGAGCCCGCTGGTACCGAATTAGACGGGAAATATATTAAAAACCTAACAGAGTGTAATAATGTATTGTTTGCAGCTACATATCTGCGTGGCATTTACTGTTCTGCTGATACAGGAAACACATGGACTGCTGTAAATAATGGCTTTCCAGCTAAATATGCTTATTACCTTGCCACGGATGGGGCAAGTATTTTTGCCGGAACATATCAAGACGGGTTATACCGGTCAACAGATATGGGCAATAATTGGTTACCAATTAATAATGGTATTTCGGAGCCAAACATTATGGCAATAATTTGCTTTGATGATAAAGTATTTGTTAGCACACTAAATTCTGGTGTTTTTGTTTCATCAAACAATGGTGATACATGGGAACCTTTGGGAACTAACATACCTTCGGTTAAAGGGTTTGCCCAACTCAATGGGGTTCTTTATGCAGCTTCTTTTGGTGGGGGTGTTTACAGGTCATTTGACTCGGGATTGACTTGGGCAACAATTAATAATGGGCTGGGCGAGCAAAGTATTTGGACAATTGGCACAAGCAATACCGAACTATTTGTAGGGGTTACAAGTGGCCATATTTACAAACGAAGCAGTACTGGTAATAGCTGGACATTAAGCAGTAACATTGAATTTAATTCTTGTGTAGGCTCACTTGGAAGTAATGGATCAAAACTATTGGCAGGCACACATGGCTCAGGTTTTTACACTTCGGTAAATTATGGTGAAAATTGGACTAGAGCCACTTCTATCTGGACAGTTGAAACACGATCTGTGATTTCATCTGGATCATATGTATTTGCCGGAACTGATATGCTTGGAGTTTTTAAATCAAATAATAATGGTTCTAGTTTTACAATGTCGAATACGGGGCTTACTAGCGCATGGATACAAGCTTTTACTATTTGTGATGGTAAATTATTTGCCGGAAGTGGTGAAGAAGGTGTTTTTATCTCTTCAAATGCTGGAACAAGCTGGAGTGAAGTTAATACCGGGTTAGGAAGCCTTAATATAGTTTCGATGGCATCTGACGGAACAAATATTTATGCAGCAACATCCGACAGTGGTGTTTTTATTTCTGATAACCTTGGTACTAATTGGACTTCAATAAATAATGGATTGGAAACAACCACAATAACTACAATTGAGTTTATTGATGGATATTTGTTTGCCGGAACAAAAACAGAAGGACTGTACATGTCAGATAATTATGGAGTAAGCTGGTCACACATATCAACTGGTCTACCAAGTCAAGCAAACATTCGCTGCTTATATGCCTATAATACTATTATCTTTACCGGAACCGGAAATGGGAGTATTTTCACTAGCTTTGACTATGGAAATTCATGGGAATTAACTAGTAACGGTCTAAGTGGGTCTCCAGTATTATCACTTTGCGTTTTAGATGATTATTTATATGCAGGAATGAATGCTGGGGGAGTATGGAAATATCCTATGTCACTAGTAACAAATAATAATGAAACAGAAACGTATTCTCAAATACAACTATATCCAAATCCTGCTAAAAAGATGATTTCTGTGATTACAAATCAAATGGATTATAATGGTTTTATATTAGTTTATGACATGGATGGTACAGAATTAATAAAAAAGAAACTAGTAAATATCAAAACTCAAATTGACATTAGCCAATTATCATCTGGAATATATTTAATTAGTACGGTGGGTAAGAATAAACAATTGTTTAGTAGATTTGTTAAAGAATAAACTAAAAAACTTATTGGAAAAGGACTAGTTAACACATCAAATGAAAAGATTATTTTCTCGAGATCGTTTATTTATAAGCCAATGGTATATTGGTTCTGGAAACAGAATATCTACATTTTCTCAAAAGCCTAAAAGACCTTTTGAAGAAATAAAAGAGCTATATCTGATGGAAACAGAAACCATCGCTGGACCAATGCATCATACTACAAATCTCTCAGCCCAACAGAGGCAAAAAATTAAAGCACGAGTCAAAGAAATAATTAGAAAACAAAATATTGAGGCCTGGAGGAATTCCATACTATCACTATTAATTTCCATAGTTCTATTTATTGGAGTAATTTTCATTGGTAGTTATTTAATTGAGTATATCAGGTATTTTATTCAAACATATTAATAACTGGCAATATCATTTTTATTTACTTTTGAATGAATTATATTACTCTTGCTCATTATAAATTTTGTTATGAAAATCGATAAAAAAAATGATATACTTCCTTTAATCAAATCCAATCCAAAATCGCTTATTAAACTTTTTGGCAGTAGTGATATTACACCTATGTGGGTTGCCGATATGGAGTTTGAAGTTGATAAATCAATTCAGGAAGCATTAATTAATAGAATTACAAACTCTGGATTTGCATACGAATATAAACCTGAGTCTTTTTTTATGGCTCAAAAAAATTGGTACAAAACACGATATCAAATAGATTTAACCAAAGAACATATTGTTTATAGTCCGAGTATTACAACAACCATTGCCATAGCTATTGAAAGTTTAACATCTGAAAAAGATGGTATAATTATTCAACCTCCGGTTTTTATGGAGTTCAAAGATGTTATTAGAAAAATGAAAAGGAGAATTGTAAAAAATCCTTTGAAATTAATAGATAATAAACACTATGTAATTGATTTTGAAAATTTAGCAGAAAAAGCGAAACTCGATGAGAATAAAGTATTAATTCTTTGCAACCCTCACAATCCTGTTGGCCGAGTTTGGACTAAAAAAGAATTAGAAAGAATTATTAATATCTGTAAAGAAAATGACCTACTGCTTATTTCTGATGAAATTCATAAAGACATTATCCTTTTTGGAAACGAGTTTACATCTGTCCTTAATTATGTTGATATTTGGGATAAGATAATTGTTTGTACTTCTGAGGCTAAAACTTTTAATTTGTGTGCAATTTCTGATTCAATGGCAATTATTCCCAACCAAAACATTAGAAGATCAGTTCTACACATCATTAAAAAATATAATTTAGGAAGAACAAATGCTTTAACAAGAGTAGCACTCGAAACTGCGTACACAAGTGGTAGTTTATGGTTAAAGGAATTAGTGGCAACAATAGAAAATAATGTTAAACGTGTTGAGTCTGAATTAACCAACTCAAAAATAAACTTAATATATCCTGAAGGAACATATCAGGTTTGGTTAGACTTTAGAAACATTTATAGTGACTCAAAGGAAATGTTTACTCAACTTACCAAAAACGCTAAAGTTGGAATGAACGCAGGACATTGGTATGGCAGAGAAGGTGCTTTATTTATGAGAATGAACATTGCAACATCAAATGAAAATGTGGTAAAGTCCATTAGAAGTATTAAGAATGCTGTGCTCTCTTAAACTACATTTTTTGGAATATTTTATTAACCATTTTCCATCCATCTTTAAATTTATAAAGTGATATGTAATCCACATAGGCTAATTTTTTTCCAACTAATAAATTAATCTTAACCATTGCTGCCGTGCCTGTTACATCAATTGTTTTAAATTCAACTGTAACTTGCTCTCCTTTACGGGGTAGTTCGCCATCTTTAACTTTTTGAAGAGTTTTTATTTTCCAATCAGTTATGGAATATTTCCACATATTATTGTTTTCTCCTACGCCAAGCAATTCAAAATCAGGATGAATACCAAAGTCGATTTTTTCAATATTACCTTCATTTTGTAAACCTTCAACGTAAGCTGTTTGAATTACTTTTCTAATGGCTTCTTTTTCTTGCTCAATATTTTGAGCTGTTACCATTACAGTTGTTAGAATTAGTACAATTAGTAGTTTATATTTCATAATATCAGTATAAAGTTAGGTTTTGTATTGCTTAGTCTAACGACAAAGCCGATTGCAGTGCTTTGTCAAATATACTAACCGCTGTTTTAATTTGCGATTCGGTAACAACTAATGGTGGAATCCAACGAATTATATTTTTATAAGTGCCACAACTCAATAGAAACATATTTCTTTTTAGACACTCTTGTACAACTTTTGCGCAAGTATCACCATCAGGTTTACCAACTTTGTTTGTAAACTCAACGGCAATCATAAGGCCCAACCCTCTAACATCACCCATTACAGGATAAGTTATTTGCAAGTTTTTCAATAAGCCCATAAGTTGATGCCCCCTTTGAGTACTATTTTCCAGTAGGTTCTCTTCAAATATGGTGTCAATTGTGGCACAAGCTGCAGCAACAGGAATTAACGATCCACCACCATATGTGCCGCCATGAGTACCAGGAGTCCATTTTTCCATTAACTCTTTTGATGATGCAATGGCCGATATTGGCAAGCCACTACCAAGACCCTTGGCCATAATAATAATATCAGGTTTAACATTAGAATGCTCAAAACAAAATAGCTTACCGGTACGTCCAAATCCACTTTGAACTTCATCCATAATTAAAAGTATGCCATGCAAATCACAAATTTCTCGTAGATGCTCTAAGTAAGCTGCCGGAATGGGAACATAGCCACCCTCTCCCATTACCGGTTCAATAATTATTGCAGCGGTTTCATCAGGAGCAGATTGTCCTCGTAATAGTAAATCCAATTGTTTAATACAGAAATCAACTGTGGTTTTTTCATCCCATCCATAAAAATAAGCATAAGGTGTGGGTGTAACAAATATACCTGATGTGTGCGGCGCATAACGATGACGATACACCGTTTTAGATGTTGTCATTGCCATTGTTAGATGTGTTCTGCCATGAAACGACCCTTGCATAACAATAATATTATGCCTTCCGGTGGCATGTTTTGCAAGTTTAATACTTGCTTCGGTTGCTTCGGCACCACTATTCGAAATAAAAAACCTATTTATGTGCTTGGGTGTAATCCTGTTTAATTTTTCAACTAATTCTATGGTTACCGATGGAATAACACAGTTCATTTGTCCGAAAAGTAGTTCAGTTGACTGCTCTTGTATTCGTTTTACAATATTAGGGTGGCAGTGTCCGGTATTAACCACACCAATGCCTGAGGTAAAATCAATATATTCATTATTATCTTCGTCGTACAAATAAATGCCTTTTCCTTTTACGACTTCTATTTCAGTTAAATGTGTCCAAACGGGTGATAATAATTCTTTTCCTTTTGTTGTTGATTCCATAATTATGGGAAGTTAAGTTTGTATATAAAACCAATGTGCAAGTTAGTAATATCTTTAAATGATAATAAACAATTACTATATGATTTTTGTGTTTATAATATTGTAACTATATTGCACCGCATTTAAAACGTTAAATATTAATAAACTAACCATATGAAAAAAATTAAACTTTTTGTTTTATTATTATTACTAGGTGTTTTCGGTTTTGGCATCAATTGGGCTATTAGTAGCGGAGATAGGTCGGATAGAGAAACTAGAAATAAGGTTGATACCAGAATTGATAATTCGCGTTATTGGGTAAAAATGGCCGAATTAGGATATATTGATTTTAACCCTGATGGAAAATCCGAATTAGGAGTTTACACAGGAAGTAGAATTAGGTCTTTATCCACAATTACCGAAGATTCTCCTGATGTTCCTGTAACAGAAATTAACTCAACTCAAAGTGAGAACTCCATTTTTGTTGATCCTTCTGACCCTAGTGTTGTGTTAAACTCAAATAACTCAACTCAAAATCCTGTTGGAAGTTTATATGGTGCCAACGATTTATATTCGTTTAATTCAGGCGAAACTTGGGAAGGTGAAGTACAAGGAGCTGGTGGTGGAAACTCTGGCGACCCAACAACTTCAATTGGACTTAACGGACGATGGTATGTTAACTTTATTGATAATCCTGGCGGAATGGGCATCGCATACAGTGATGACCAAGGTTCATCGTGGACTGCAAGTAGTGTTGCTCCAAATCCTGGT
Source organism: Bacteroidota bacterium (assembly GCA_045267845.1). Lineage (GTDB taxonomy): Bacteria > Bacteroidota > Bacteroidia > Bacteroidales > F082. The sequence goes on from JASFZK010000159.1 coordinate 9,831, forward strand.
TCATTAGCCGATAAAAACCATATGTGGATTGACAATAGTCTTTCGAGTACATATGAGGGTAATGTATACATTGCATGGACAAACTTTGGTGGATCTGATGACGCAGAAATTGCAATTAGTTATTCGGATGATGATGGGGTTAGCTGGAATAAAACCAATAATATTAGTGCTGCAGTTAATGCAGGAAGTCATAACCAAGGAGTGAATATTGGAACTGGCCCTGATGGTGAAGTTTATGCAATTTGGGCGATTTATGATGGTTGGCCAACTGACGAAACAGCAATAGGTATGGCAAAATCATTTGATGGTGGAGCTACCTGGGAGCCATCCACAAGAATTATAACAAATATCAGAGGTATCCGTACATCTGAAACAGGAAAAAACATGCGTGTAAATTCATTCCCTGTTTGTGCTGTTGATTGCAGTAATGGCCCCGACAGAGGAGCCGTTTATATCACATGGTCTAATATTGGTACACCTGGTGTAAACACCGGGTCAGATATTGATGTTTATATTGTAAAATCGTCCGATCAGGGATCATCATGGACAGATCCAGTTAAGGTTAATCAGGATGAAGCCGGCTTAGGAAAACAACATTATTTCCCATGGGTTACTTGTGATCCTGCCAATGGAATTCTTAGTATTGTATTTTATGATGATAGAAATGTAAGTAGCAATCAAGCAGAAGCATATTGTGCTAACTCTGATGATGGTGGCGTAACATGGGAAGATTTTAAAGTTAGTGATGTTTCATTTACACCATCACCAATCCCTGGACTTGCCGGTGGATATTTTGGTGATTATCTTGGTATTATTGCACAAGATGGCTGGGTATATCCTGTTTGGACTGACAACCGAAGTGGTTCAGCAATGACTTATTGCTCTCCATATCAAACTAACCCGCTTAACCGTCCTAGAGATCTTGTTGGAATTGTAACCTTTGAATCAGGAGATTGTGATTTAACTTGGTCCTATGAAGAAGGTGAGAATTTCCTTAATTTCAAATTATATCGTGATGGTGAATTTTTAGCAGAAACTACAGATACAACTTTTATGGATAATCTTCCTGATTATGGTATTTACAGTTATCAAGTTACAGCTTTTTATACTGATGATATGGAATCAAGTGCCGCTGGTACAAACGTACAATGGGGTGATGCTCACATAAGTGTTGATCCACTTGAATTATCAGAACATTTGTTAGTTGATTCAATTTCAACCAAGCAAATTACAGTAATTAACACAGGTCAACTTGAATTAATTTATAATATTACTCCAATGGTAGCGACTACTCGCGAGGTGCTGGATTATTGTTCTGGTAGTGGTGGTGGTGATGAGTATATCTCAAATGTAGAAGTTGGGGATATTTCAAAATCCTCTGGAAGCGATAGTTATGCTGATTACACTAACCTTTCGACAACAATGGAAGTTGGAAACTCATATGACATAACAATTACAAATGGTAACCCATATAGCTCTGATCAATGTGGGGTTTGGATTGATTGGGATCAAAATGGTGAGTTTGATGATGGTATGATAAGTTTTGCCACAGGTAACGGGCCTTATGTAGGCACCGTTGTTCCTCCAGAAGGTGCAGCACCAGGTGAAACACGTATGCGTGTTCGTATTATATGGACAGGTTCATTGTCAGCTTGTGGTACAACCACATATGGTGAGGTTGAAGATTATACAATAAATGTACAAAGCTGGCTTAGTATTAATCCTAAATCAGGTGTTGTGTTGGCTGGTGATACAAATATTATAGATGTAACTTTCGATTCGCACAATATGGATCCAGGTTTCTATACTGCAGTTGCAACATTTGCATCCAACGATCCTGATGTTAATACAATAGATGTGGATATCAGCCTGCTAATTAGCAGTATTCTTGTTGAGGCAACTTCAAGTAATGAAAGTGTTTGTTTTGGTAATGAAGCAACTATTTCAACACAAGTTTATGGTACTGCTGATACATTACTTTACTCATGGACTTCAATTCCAGAAGGCTTTGTTTCTGATTCTTCAGGAGCAATGGTAGCTCCTGAAGTACCAACTTGGTATTTTGTATCTGTAAGTGATACAGTGGGGAATAATGCTCAAGATTCGTTATTTATTGATGTTTATAGCCTACCAATTGTTGAGCTAGGTGCTGATACAAACATTTGTAGCAATATTGTATGGACATTAAATGCTGGTAACGTTGGATCATACTATTTGTGGTCAACAGGTGCCGAAACCCAAACTATTGTAACGGATACAACAGGCTTTGGTTTTGGTATTCAGGAATTTTATGTTGATGTAACCAACGAAAATGGTTGTGTTAGTTCAGATACAATATATCTTGATTTTAAGGATTGTACAGGTATCAATGAACTTGCTGAAAATGTTAAAATAAATGTTTTCCCTAATCCTTCTAATGGTATTTACAATCTAGTTTTCAATACTACTAAAAACACTGAAGTTCAGATATTAGTTGTAAGCAATACAGGAAGAGTTATCTATGAAAATAGTAGTTTGACCTTAGTTGATGGAGCTAGCTTAAAAATAGATATTAGCAATAATTCATCCGGAATTTACCAATTAATTGTTAAAGGTGAATCAGGACTGATTAGTAAAAAATTAATAATAAAATAAGGGTAAAATATTTCCTTATTTTAATTCTAACCACAAAGGAGTTAATGTATTATTGCATTATCCTTTGTGGTTTTTTATTATTTTGAGTGAATAGTCATTGACCTATTACAGTAATCTTTGAAAGTTCAAGTAAGGAATAGCACACAATCACGACTATTCGTTTAAATATTAAAGATGATGAAAACAAAGATAATATCACTTATAGTTGTTGTGATAATGTTAAGCATTAATTCGTGTAAGGACAAAAATAGTGGCCCATCCATGCCGTTGGGTAATATTGATATTGGTACAAATATTGGTCAGACTGCTCCTGATTTCTCTCTTCCAGATAAAGATGGAAATGAGAAAAGTTTGTATGACTATCACGGACAAGTTGTATTAATTGATTTTTGGGCCTCTTGGTGTCATTTTTGTCGTGAAGAAAACCCTGAGCTAATTTACCTCTATTCCGAATACAGAAGTAAAGGCTTTGAAATTGTTGGTGTATCTCTAGATACTGACAGAAATAATTGGCTTGATGCTATACAAAATGATGGAATTGAGTTTGTTCAATTAAGCGATTTAAAAGGATCAGATTCTCCCGTAGTTATTTCTTATGGTGTTGTTGGAATCCCTAAAATGGTATTAATTGATAAGGATGGAAAAATACTCCTCATAACTTCCAAAGCATCTGAGGTAGCAACCTTTGTTAAACTCGAACTTGATAAATAATTACCTATTCCTTTTTATCGGAACTTCTCTTAACAATCAAACCTACCTCTATAATTCCAGGAGTTTCAACCCTGTGCATTTTATTTTCGATTTGCACCTTACAGATTCCACTTTTGTTAAAAAGCAATTCTCTACGGATTGGAAATTCAATGTCCCAAAGGTCGCCCATACCATCACCTTTCCATTTAAGGCTAGTATTCTTTAATCGATAACGATACTCACGCGAACGTATTTCTCCATCAGGTGTGGTTATGGTAATATTAACATCAATGTAACTATATGGGAAATCGGTGTGGTGACGCAGTGCTAAATAAAAATCAAGTTCATCATTTTTTTGAACTGGAAATTCAAAATCCAGTATATCAAATCTATTCCAACTTAGATCATCAAATTTTTTGTATTCTTTAAAAGTAGTATTACTATTACAACCTGCCAGAAACAATATGATTATTATAGAAAGAATAACTTTTTGCATTTGTTTAAATTTTGATTACAAAGATAGCACAATGTTTAAGTATATTTGTAACTCCAATCTAACATTCTATACGACGGATTAGAGAGTTGAGATATTTACTATACACTGACTGTTAGCACTGGAACAAAGTACTTTGGTTAGCAAAGCATAAAACAATATTTTACCTTTATAAATAAGATAATCAATTAGTTAAAGTAAATACTTTTATTTTATAAATTAAAATGAGCAAAAAAGCAAAACAAAAATATTATGTGGTTTGGAGAGGTATTCGTCCTGGAATTTATCAAAGTTGGGATGAGTGTAAGCAACAAGTTCAGGGTTATGATGGAGCTCAATATAAATCATTTACTGATAAAGACGAAGCTCAGAGGGCCTTGCAAAAATCATTTTGGGAAATAACACAGTTAAAAGGTAAAAAAAACTTACAAGAGTTAACCACTAAAGATAAGCCAATATTAAATAGCATTTCGGTGGATGCAGCTTGTTCAGGTAACCCAGGTACATTAGAATTTAGGGGAGTGTTTACTGATACCGAAACAGAACTTTTTAGAAGAGGTCCATATCAAATGGGAACAGTAAATATTGGTGAATTTTTAGCAATAATACTGGCCCTTGCATGGCTTAAAAAACACAAATTAAGCTATCCTATCTACTCCGACTCGATGACAGCTATGGCGTGGGTAAGAAACAAACGCGTTAACACAAAACTAGAACGAACATCAAAAAATAAAGAAATATTTAAGGCTCTTGACAATGGTGTTAAGTGGATAAAATCAAATCCGGTAAACGTAAAAATACTTAAATGGCCGACTAAGCTTTGGGGTGAAATTCCGGCTGATTATGGAAGAAAATAAGCTTTAAGGACAAGGTCCATTATCACAACATGGTCCAATGTGACATTCAAAGAATGTGGCTACTATATTTATAAAAACAAGTAGCATCATAAAATACATTGTTAGTTTTTCAAAAGTAAGTGGTGTACGTTTTGTACTTGGTTTTTCGTCCTTTGTTAAAAAGAGAAAAACAACAGAACCTATTATACTAAGTGTAAATATTATAACTCCCCACGAATATAGATGCATCCCAAAAACAGGCTCGCCATAACCAGTTGCTTCACCAGCAACAGGGCAAATATGTAATAATATCTGTCGAATGGAAATAGTAACCCCAACAAGGGCTCCAATTATTACTAATCCAAAATGCTCTTTCCTAAAACCAAAGTAGGTATTAAAACCTAATCCGAGTATAACACCAAACATTCCCATGCGTTGTAATAAACACAAAGGACAAGGATTTTCGTGTAAGCCAAACTGAAAAAAAAGTGCTCCAACTAAAGCTGTTGAAACCATGAGCATTGCTGCACTATTTGCGATATATAATCCTTTTTGCTCCATCTTAAAAGTTTAAATTTAGTGATGAGGTTGTATGATGAATGAACATAAATATGCTCAGCAAAGTGCTCACAACAAATAGTATGTAACCGAGTTTTTTATTGCCTTTCATTACAAAAAAGAAAGCTACAAAATAGGAAATGAAAATAAATGCCATAGTTAGTTTTTTTACAAATGTAAATAAATTATTGAGGGGGCAAAATACAGAACAAATGTAAGTCATCCATTAGAATATGAAATTGCAACTCAAAATACAAGCCACATTAAATATTTGATGAGCTCTATACGTAAAGTAGGATAATAGTCATTCTTAGTATGTTAAGCAGGGTAAATATTCTGCTCAGCCATATAACTCAGTACTTTTTCGAGATTATTATTTTTATTAACAGCATCAAGTTTTAGCGATGGTGAAGTAGGGGTCTGATACTCCATATCAATCCCTGGCAGGTATTTTAACTCACCTTTATCGGCTTGGTTATAAATACCATATTCATCATTTTCACGACAAAAATCAACATCTGCATCTAAATATATGAGGCTAAAATTATCTTTACCAATAATTTCTTCTACTTGTTTTCTTATTTCTTCATCAGGTGAAACAAAAGAGCAAATAACCAAAATTCCCTGATCGTTCATTAGTCGGCAAATATTACCAACTCTTCTTAAATGTTCGGCTCTGTCGGTGGGCGAATAATCTAACTCACGCGACAAACCAAGTCTTACAGATTTGCCATCAAGCAACATCACCTTTGCTCCCATATCAAATAAACTACGATGCAGTGTGTATGCAAGTTCGTTTTTTCCTGAGCCATGTAATCCGGTTATCCAAATAGTAGATCCAGCTTGTTCATAGCTTTTTTCAAATTCTGATTTTGAAATCAGGCCTATTCCACTGGCTATTTTTTCACGATCAATATTAACTATTTTACTTGGTAGCTGATCGCTACTAAGTTTATCGATAATCATACCAACAGCACATGTGTTATGAGTAATTGGATCAATAAAAATAAATGAGCCAGTTTCGCGGTTTTTATTGTAAGCGTCAAAAAACAAAGGCTTTGCGGTGGTAATTACTACCCTTCCAATTTCGTTGAGTTCAAATGTTGAGGCATCATTTTTTTCCATTGTATTCACGTTTACAATGTGCCTTATTTTGTCAACTCGGGCCTTGGTAGTGTTGGATGCTTGCTTTATGATAAATTGAGTATTTAAATTCATGGGCTCTTCATCCATCCACACAAGCATTGCTTCAAAATGACGTTCAACTTTTGGGACATTGTTTGGGTGAACCAACATATCACCTCTTGAAACATCAATTTCGTCCTTTAAGGTAATTGTAATTGATTGTGGCGGAAATGCATAATCAAGATCACCATCATAAGTTACAATCTCTTTTACTATTGATTTTTTTCGGGATGGTAATACCATTACTTCATCACCTTTTTTTATAATGCCAGATGCAACATTACCCGCAAACCCACGATAATCAAGGCTTGGGCGAACTACATTCTGAACAGGATATCTGAAATCAGTAAAATTCCTATCACTTGTTATATGTATGGTTTCAAGGTGTTCAAGAATGCTTTTTCCGTGGTACCAAGGCATTTTGTCTGATAGGTCAACAACATTTTCGCCTTTTAATGCTGATAGTGGAAAAAAGCGAACATCTGGAAATCCAAATGGTGTTACAAATTCAGAGTATTCTTTACAAATTTTATCATAAATCTCTTGGCTGTAATCAACCAAATCCATTTTATTCACGGCAAGAACAATGTGTTTTATGCCAAGCAGAGATACCAAAAATGAATGACGGCGAGTTTGTGTAATTACACCTTTTCGAGCATCTATAAGTATTATGGCAAGGTTGGCTGTGGAAGCACCTGTAACCATATTTCGTGTGTATTGCTCATGACCCGGAGTGTCAGCAATAATAAACTTGCGTTTTGCAGTTGAAAAATATCTGTATGCAACATCAATTGTTATTCCTTGCTCACGTTCAGCCTTAAGACCGTCAAGAAGTAGTGCATAATCAATTTCCTCACCGGCATGCCCTTCACGCTTACTATCGCGTTTTAACGCATCAAGCTGATCTTCATAAAGCTTTTTGCTATCAAATAGTAGTCTTCCTATGAGTGTTGATTTACCATCATCAACTGATCCAGCAGTGAGCAGTCGTAATAAATCTTTTTTCTGATCCTGATCAAGAAATTCTTTTATCTCCATGGTTGTATATGTCTTCTTACATGATAATTGGCGTCAAAATTCAAAATTATTATCACGTGAAATTCAAAAATTTATTCTAATTTTTCAATTAGCAATATTAGATAATTATTCGGTATGTTCTACAAGGCATTATCATCAAAAAACTCAATCATTTTATCCCAAAACCCTGTTTCATAATGACAGTTACTATGACCTTTCCCCTCAATTGCCCATAGTTTTGTTTGACCTTTATTTGCAGCATCAATAATTATTTTTGCTTGTGAAAATGGTACAACTTTATCATCAACACCATGAATTAGTAGTACATGTGCTTTTGTTTTTGAGATATTAGTTGCTGATGCAAGTTGGCTAAAGGGTTTGCCAATTCTAAACTCCATAATTTTAAAAGCTGCCCAAATTATCGGTCGCGGTATATGCTTCTTACGCATATGTATTGTCATTACTTGAGCTGGGTTAGAAGGGGCTCCAATGGTAATTATCTTTTTAATTCGTGAATCTGTTGAAGCCGCATAAATTGAAGCTGCACCACCAATGGAAAGTCCTATCATGAAAATATTATCATTAACAGTTGGTTTTTTCTTAATGAAATCAATACTTGCACTAATATCCTGCGCAAATTTAACCATCGACGAAAAATCATCAGAATCACTATTACCATGATGCCTAGTATCAAATGCCAACAGGTTATAACCTCTATCCTGTAGATTTTTAATGTAAGGAATAAGTCTGCTTATGTTTCTATCCCATCCATGCATCAAAATAATTGTAGGAGCTACTGCAACTGCTGCTAGCCACCAGCCAACTAATTTTTTATTGTTTTTGGTTGGAATACTTACTTCCTCAACGTTTAAGCCATCATCCTGAGGTGTAATAAAGTGTTTTGGGGAAGGCTTACTAAAGTTACGTATTATTAGGGTTCCCACCAATAAACTTGATACAAATAATACAATCGAAATTATTAAATAAATCATTTTGCAAAACTAATATTCTACATGAAATAATGTGGTTGTACTTGAAGCTTAAAATCGATATATTTGCCAATAAACCTAAAATCATGAACTCGAATAGTACATCAAATCAAAATGATAGTAGCAAAAGTACGATGAGTGTATTTTCTCTTATCATGATTACATCTGCGCTATTTTTAACTTTACGGAACGTACCTATGATGGTAGAGGTAGGTATGCAGATGATCTTTTTTAATGTTATTGCAGCATTTGCGTTTCTAATTCCGGCAGCATTGGTTTCGGCAGAACTTGCAACTGGCTGGCCTCGTAGTGGGGTTTACTATTGGGTAAGTGCTGCAATTAGCCCTAAATTTGGTTTTGTTGCTGTATGGTTGCAATGGGCACAATCGATGTTTGGCATGACTTCCATACTTGCATATATTGCTGCTACTATGGCGTATTTAATTAATCCTGAATTTGCAAAAAACAAGTACTTCATTTTTGGAGTTATTATTGTTGTTTATTGGTCGGTTTCAATGTTAAACCTATTGGGACCAAAACTATCGGGAATTATTAGTAAAGTATGTGTTATTTTGGGTGTGTTTCTTCCAATAATTGCACTAATTGTTTTGGGGATAATTTATGCCATGCAAGGCAATACTATTCATCTTGATTACAACTTAAACACACAAAGTCTGTTTCCAAGTATTGGGGAGTCAAAAAACCTTATAATGCTACTAAGTTTTGTATTTGGGTTTGTGGGTATTGAGGTCTCAGCATCGCATGCCCGAGAGATTAAAAATGTTCGAAGAAATTATCCTCTTGCAATTTTTGTTTCAGCAATTCTAGGGTTTTCATTAACACTGGCTGCTGGATTCTCACTTTCCTTCATATTACCAATAAAAAATATGGATCTTGTGGCAGGTGCGGTTCAGGGATTTACTGTGCTTTCAAAAGTATTTCATATACCCTGGCTTATTCCATTGAGTGCCTCCCTGGTTGCTTTTGGTGCAATAGGGCAGATAAGTACATGGGTTCTTGGACCACTAAAAGGCCTGCATGAGGCATCAGAGGAGGGTATGCTTCCCAAGTTTTTCACAAAAGTAAATGGAAGAGGCGCACCCAGGAATCTTATTATTGTTCAAGCGATAGTATTATCGTTTGTTGGTACATTTATACTTATTTTGAAAAGTGTGGATATTGCATTTTTAATACTTACAAGTATCGCTATTTTGTTGTATTCGATAATGTATATCCTTATGTTTATTTCAGTAATCAAGCTAAGATATACCCAGCCAAATACGAAACGTCCGTATAAAATACCTGGTGGTAAAATTGGAGTTTGGATTGTTGCAGGAGTTGGGTTTATAACAGTACTTGCATGTTTTTTCATAGGCTTTATACCTTCGGGGATGCCTGTTATAGATTACGAATTAATCATGATTCTTAGTGTTGGCCTTATTGTTTTAATACCAATTATTATCTTTAAAAAGAATAGTATCAATAGAAGATAATATAAGAAGTACCCCTATACTAATATGGATAATCTAGTAAGGCTCATAAGTTAGTGCAAATCCAAAGAAACCGTAGTTGCCTTGATTTCGAAGCTGACCCCAATAGTTAATTCCTTTGTAAAAATGAAG
>JASFZK010000160.1:0-5641 GCA_045267845.1 Bacteroidota bacterium
TTCCTTTCCTAGGTCTTGTGATGAGTATAGGTGCATTTATTATTGCATTTTTCCCACCTGCCACAATTAAAGATTCTGAAATTTATTCATATGAGATGATACTAATTATTGGTTTTATTGTAATATTCTTTTTACCACATATTATCTATCATTTCCGTCCAAATAAAAATACTGCAAAATAATTTTAAGATATAAAGAAGTGAATGGGTAAATTGATAATCATAAATAAATTGACAAGCCACTTACCCATTCACTCATTTAATCATTCACTCATTTAATCATTAAAATATGGCATTACACGAAAAAAACACTTTAAAAGAAAACCTAATAGACGATGTTTATGCATCAAAAGATCTTGCAGCCAAATTACCCAAATATAAGTTTCCTGAAAACGAAATAGTAGCCGAACATGCATATCAGGTTGTTCATGATGAACTGATGATGGACGGCAACTCGCGACAAAATCTTGCAACATTTTGCACAACATGGGCTGAGCCCGAAGTTCATAAGTTAATGGACGAATCGCTCGACAAAAATATGATCGACAAAGATGAGTATCCGCAAACTGCCGAAATTGAAAATAGGTGCGTACACATGATGGCTGATTTATGGAATTCACCCGAAGCTGCTAAAACAACAGGATGCTCAACAACAGGTTCTAGCGAAGCAGCAATGCTAGGTGGTATGGCAATGAAATGGCGCTGGCGCGAAAAAATGCGAAAAGCCGGAAAACCCACCGACAAACCTAATATGATTTGTGGTCCGGTACAAATATGTTGGCACAAATTTGCCAGATATTGGGATGTTGAATTGCGTGAAGTACCAATGGACAAAGGCAGAATTATATTAAATGCCGAAGAAGTGATAAAACGTTGTGATGAAAATACAATTGGGGTTGTTCCAACACTTGGAGTTACCTACTCCGGACAATATGAGCCAGTTAAAGAAATTGCAGACGCTTTAGACAAGTTACAAAAAGATACAGGCCTTGATATTCCTATTCATGTTGATGGTGCTAGTGGTGGATTTTTAGCTCCATTTGTTGAACCTGATCTTGTATGGGATTTCAGGATTCCACGCGTAAAATCAATTAATGCATCTGGACATAAATATGGTTTATCTCCACTTGGTGTTGGTTGGGTAATATGGCGCGAGAAAGAAGATTTACCTGAAGATTTAGTATTTAAGGTGAATTATCTGGGAGGTGAAATGGATACTTTTGCACTTAACTTCTCACGTCCTGCCGGACAAATAATAGCACAATACTATAATTTCTTACGCCTCGGAAAAGAAGGTTACCGAAGAATACATCAGGCATGTTATGATACTGCCGTTTATTTAGGTAAGGAAGTAAGTAAACTAGGTCCATTTGAAGTAATTTATGATGGGAAAAATGGAATTCCTGCTTTGCTATGGCAGCTAAAAACTGATAAAGAGTACAACTTTAATCTATTCGACTTAAGCGACAGGTTACGTACCAGAGGATGGCAAGTACCAGCATACTCTCTTCCTGCGAACCTTGAAGATGTTGTAGTTATACGATTAATGATTAGACATGGTGTTAGCAGAGATTTAGGTGATTTACTCGTTGAGGATATTAAACGAAGCCTTGAATACTTTGAGAAACATAAAATTGTTACTTCGCTGGATAAGAATGAAGGAAGCGGATTTCATCACTAATATTTTAAATAATATTATATATCTGACACGGAATTCCATATTATTTGGGGTCCCGTGTTTTTTTTACCTGAGTATAATTGATAATAAAATTGACTTACCATTTTCAAAACATGAATGTAGATGAAAATTGAGCCATTAATAAAATCGGATATAGAAAAGGTGAAAACTTTATTGGTAGAGAATAACCTTCCAGTTAATGACATTGATAAAATTGCGGTTCAACTTTTTGTTGTAAAAGCAAAAAATAAAATTATTGGAGTTATAGGAATTGAAAACTATTCAACAATTGGACTTCTTAGGTCCCTAGCTGTATCAGATAATTATAAGAATTTAAAAATTGGCGCAGAGTTAGTTGACTATATTATTGGATATTGCAGCACGAATAAAATGCAAGAATTGTATTTGCTTACAACAACTGCTGAAAAATATTTTGTTAAGTTTGGCTTCAATATTATGGAAAGAGAAAATATTCCAGACTTGATAAAGAAAACATCTCAATTTGCAGATATTTGTCCAGCCTCAGCAATTATTATGAAAAAACACTTAAATAAAGATTGATGATAGCAAAAACACCTAGGCCACCTTACTATGCAGTAATATTTACTTCATACAGAACAGAAGGAGATAATGGCTATTCGAAAATGGCAGATTTAATGGTTGAATTAGCAAAAAAACAAGATGGGTTTCTTGGAGTTGAAAGTGCAACAGAAGACCTTGGTATTACTGTTTCATATTGGGCCACATTAGCTGACATTAAAAAATGGAAAGAAAATGCAAAACATACAGTCGCTCAAAAAAAAGGTAGAAGCCATTGGTATAAAAGTTTCAAAACACGAATAGCAAAAGTTGAGGATGATTATGAATTTGAAAAACTCTAATTTAAAAAAGTAGACAATCATATTTCATTTCACTATTATATCGAATGTGTATTCTAATAATTCCCTTTAAGTCAATGCGCTATTATTTATATATTTGTGACCAGAAACAATTTCATATAGAAATAATATATAAGAAATACAATCTAGCAACTCTATAATAAATACCGGTATCTAAAACGCCTTAAAGTATAACTATGTTAATTAATTTTTTTGCTAAATTTCCCACATTAGATAGTTGGGATAACTCATTCTTTGATTATTTACCCAAAGTATTTCTTGCTTTACTAGTACTATTTTCATTTTATTTGGTTGCTAAAATTATTCGTAATTATTCGTTAAAGGTATATACCAGAGTTCTAAAAAAGCAAACCGAATTAGCAAGAGTTATTTCTTCCATAATATATATGGTGCTATTATTTACCGGTATATTTTTCGCCTTGGATATTCTTGGTTTAGAAGGTGTTGTAACCAAATTACTGGCAGGAGCAGGAATTATTGGCATTGTTGCAGGTTTTGCTTTTAAAGATATTGCTTCTAATATATTTGGTGGTTTAGTAGTAAATATTCAAAAACCTTTTAAAGATGGTGACTGGGTTGATATTGATGGCAAATTTGGTACAATAAATAAAATTGGTTGGATAACAACAACCATAAAAACCACAACAGGTCAGGAAGTATTTGTACCAAATCAAATAATATATAACAATACATTCACAAATTATTCAATTTATAACAAACGAAGGATAGTATTACAAAGTGCGGTTACCCATGATGATGATTTGGAACTTGTGAAACGCGTAGCTCTTGACGAGGTTAATCAAATAGAATCGCTTCTCAAAACTGAACCTATCGACTTTTACTTTACAAGTATCGGTAGTTATGCCTATAATTTTGAAGTTAGGTTTTGGATAAAGTTTACAAAAAACCCTGATTACTTAGATGCCATGAGTAATGCAATTATGCGAATAAAAAAACGTTTTGAAGAAGAAGGTATTAAAATTGCCTACCCAGTACAATCATTGGATTTTGGGAAAAATAATGGAGTAAATATCTATCATTAAATATCAGCAAAGCTAACAACTATATAACTAGTAATCAACACTCAAAACAAAATTAGTTTGTGTATTTCTGATGAAGTTTCAGTAACTATTTGCAAAAAATAAAGACCCTTTGTATTTCCTTCAAGATTTATTAACCAACTATTTCCATTAATATCTCTATTTAATAATTTGCGTCCGTTAATGTCAAGTACTTGAATTTTCCCTGTTATAAACCCTTTTTCTGACTTTAGTTGAAATATACCTGATGATGGATTAGGTGATATCTGAAAATTATTTACTAAGGAATAATCAGCAACTGAACTAATAAAAGCAACGCAGGCATCTTCAGTCTGAATGGTTTCAGAAACAAACTCAACACTGGCATTACTACTGCTCCCTATCGTTTCGGAGGCAAAAAACAAAGTTTCACTTAAAATATCAGCAGTATCATATGAAATATAGTATTGTTCACTACAAATACCACTAGTTTGTCCAACCGAATCAATCTTTACCAAACCAATCTGAGGATCGTCAGTTAAAAATGATTTCACGCCAATTATCGGACCATTGCCAATTACCAAAAAACCATTATCAGATGATTTCGCAAAATCCACAACATACATATAAAAATTGGTATGCCATAATACATTACCCATTTCATCCACCCCAATAACATTATCAGGCGATAGTACCACATACGTATTACTATCTGTTTTAATAATCCTCCTTTTTGCAGTTCCAAAGAATCCTCCCATCGATCCCATGCTATAATAATTAGCCCATACAACAACACCTTGCAAATTAATTTTGATCAAATTCAAGTAACCCAAAACTTCAATGGAAATTAAAAAACCATCATCCTCCACTAAAACATCATATCCATCACTATTATCATATAATGCTGATTGGTAGTTATATGCCCAAACATATTCACCCGAATTATCTAATTTCAAAACAAATGCCATTCTTTCGTATGGATTTTGATTAGAAATTGTACCAACAACAATGTAACCTGAATCAGCAGTTTGTTTTACAGAATATGCATAGTTATTCAGAGTACCACTCACATATGATTTAGACCATTGAATAATACCTACAGAATCAAGTTTAACGATTGAAATCCGCCTAGGGTTATCACTATCAAAAACATTAGCTGCTACCACAAACCCCATATCCATAGTTTGTTGTACCGAGAATACATTAACCCAATTACCCATATCAATTGAGCTTGTCCAGTTCGTATCACCATCAATGTTAAAATTAACACACTGTAATAATCGGTAACCCAAAGCCTCTGAATAAGCATCGCAAACGAACAGAAATGTAGAATCTAAAAGACTTATAACATCATTACTCAAATAAGAATTTGTTGTTCCAAAACTTTTATTCCAAATAATATTGGCTTCTGAGTCAATTTTTATTAAAAGATTCTGATCATTTCTGCTACCTGAAATAATATATGAATTATCGTATGTAGAAACTATAGAACTTGACAACACAGACTTGTAAGGTTTAAAAAAAACCTTGGAATAACCATCTTGAGCACAAACATGGCCATAGCCGATAATTAATATCAATCCAAATAGGAAAAATTGACGTAAGTAATTCATTGTTGGGGTTTTTAGTGCGTACAGCAAATTTAACGTAAATTTCAATATAAATAGAAACTAATCAATGTCTTAAATCCACTAATTATCAATTTTTAATCAGAATTTGTATTAATCCGATATTTGATTCAGTAAGCAACTAAATTGAACATTCGTAGCTTCCCAATAATATATTTACAATGGAAAAAGTATCTTTGTTGTACATTTAAAAGAAATAACACATGGAACTCAATATAATATCATGGAATCTTAACGGGATTAGAGCCGTTGAAAAGAAAGGTCTTGGCGAAATACTAAAAAATCTTAATGCAGATGTGATTTGTTTTCAAGAGACAAAAGCTCAAGACGACCAAGTTACTACCGTCATCGAAAATTTTGGATATCACTTTAAAAGCAACTCTGCCGTTAGAAAAGGTTACTCAGGTACTGCAATCTT
>JASFZK010000161.1:0-38066 GCA_045267845.1 Bacteroidota bacterium
ACCCATATAATATTATCCCCAATGTACCATTGGTGTTTTACGCATTCCATACAATGGTAGGTTTGGGAATGCTATTTCTATTTATTTTTATTGTTGTTCTTTACTTCTTGTACAAAAAAGACATAGTTAAAGCCAGATGGCTAAATTATATTGCACTTTGGGCCATACCACTTGCCTATGTAGCTCAACAAGCTGGATGGATGGTAGCTGAATTTGGTCGTCAACCATGGGTAGTGCAGGATTTAATGCCTACGCTAAGTGCCGTATCAAACATAAATCATCAAAGTGTAATAACCACATTTGTAATATTTGCAATTACGTTTACACTACTTCTAATTGCTGAAATTAAAATTATGTTAACGCAAATTGTTGCCGAATCAAAAATTAAGGAGGATTAAGACATGTTTGAAAATCTAGAATATATAATATTACAACAATACTGGTGGGCAGTTATCGCGTTACTGGGAGCATTGCTAGTATTTATGCTGTTTGTTCAAGGTGGGCAAACACTAATATATACGCTTGGAAAAACTAACCTTCAACGTAAAATAATAATCAATGCCCTTGGACGAAAGTGGGATCTCACATTCACAACATTGGTAACATTTGGAGGAGCAATTTTTGCTTCATTTCCCCTATTTTACGCAACTAGTTTTGGAGGTGCATATTGGGTATGGATGATATTACTATTCGCATTTATATATCAGGCTATATCATATGAGTACCGCACAAAACCAAATAATTTTCTTGGAAGCAAAACCTATGAAGTATTTCTCTATTTAAATGGATTAATCGGAACCATACTGTTGGGAACTATTGTGGCTACATTTTTTACAGGCTCCGAATTCTCTATTAACGACATGAATAGTTCAACGTGGGAATCTCCATTTCGCGGATTGGAACTTGCCGCAAACTTTACACGCTTTGGCACTTATGTAAATCTTTCGCTTGGTTTGGCAATTTTCTTTTTATCAAGAGTTCTAGCATCAATGTATCTAATGAATAGCATAGATGATACTGAAATACTTGAACGTGCTAAAAAACAAATTATTAAAAATACAATTCCATTTCTGATTTTCTTTTTATTTTTCCTATTTAGCATTTTAATCATAGACGGTTATGCGTATGACCCAGTAACAGGATTTGTGAGCATGGAAGAACATAAATATTTTCATAATCTCATTGAAATGCCAATTGTAGGAATAATTTTCATTTTGGGTATTCTACTTGTATTACTTGGCATTATCAGAGGTTACTTTTTCTTTGAAAAATGTGCTGGCAAAGCAATTTGGATTTCCGGATTAGGAACTATACTAACGGTATTTGCATTGTTTTTAATTGCCGGTTTAAATAATACTTGCTTCTATCCCTCATCATACGACTTACAAAGCTCACTTACCATCCAAAATGCATCATCATCAAAATATACACTTACTGCAATGTCATACGTATCATTAATAATTCCATTTGTAATTGGATATATATGGTATGCATGGAAATCGCTAAATAAAAACAAAATTACACAGGATGAAATGGAAAATGATTCACATGCTTATTAATATATAATCTGTAAGGTAAAATAGCCTTTAATCCTATTCCTAAAAAACTAAAACACAATAAAATGTACACAACAGAAATATTATGGTTAATTAGCTGGCCCATATTCATATACGTTAGCTACCATATTGTATTATTTGCCTTAAAAAAGTTTGAGAAAATAGAATCTAAAAAATAATTCAGATTGTTATATATCTCATATATTGATTGAATTATAAACAATATCAAGTACTAATGTTAAGTATCTGTTAATGCAACTACTCCATTAACTTATTATTTAACACATAGTTAACAAACCTACCTCTAAATTATTATCATAATTAGCGTATTTAATTTATTTTTGCGTTGATTACTTTAAATACCTAAATCACATCACCCAAAACATAAAATCTGCTTTATTATAGAACATGAAGTAAGTACTAATAAATTTAAACAGATGAAAATAATAAATTTACTAATTTCAATGCTAATTGTATTATCAACGGTTAGCATTTCAAAATCACAGGTTATTCATCCTCAAAGAGTAACCAAAGCAGTCCACTTTGATGTTTCGAAGGAACTACATACCATTGAAGAAGTTCCTTACGGAGTTAGAAAAAGAACCTGGAAAAACAAACTTGTCCCCAATAAATTAAGTATTGATGACGAGCTAAAATTTATGCCACTTTTGAGTGGTGATGATCCTGTACGTCAGGATAAAATTATGCATAGTGGCAGAAATCAAGGAACTGTCATTGAAAATTTTAGTGGGGTAAGTAATACATACAATGTGGCACCTCCTGATACTGATGGCGATGTGGGTATTGATCACTATTTTCAAATGGTAAATCAAGGTTTTGCCATATGGGATAAAAGTGGAACCCTTCTTTATGGACCTGTAGATAATATTACCCTATGGGATGGCTTTATAGGACCTTGGTCGAATACAAATGATGGTGACCCGGTCGTGGTTTATGATGAATATGCTGATGTATGGGTAGCCACACAGTTTTCGCTTCCAAATTACCCTAGCGGACCATTTTATGAGTTAATAGCAGTTTCACAAACAAGTGACCCACTTGGCGCCTGGAATAGGTATGCTTTCGAGTTTAACAATATGCCTGATTATCCAAAATTTGGTATCTGGCCCGATGGTTATTATTTTACAACACATCAGTTTGCAAATGGTTCTTGGGCTGGTGGAGGCTTAAGTATTTGCGATAGAGATGCAATGATTGCAGGCGATCCCGATGCCGAGATGATTTATTTTAGTATGGGTAGCAGTAGCTATGGTTTACTTCCTGCTGATGCCGACGGAGCACTACCTCCTCCAGTAGGATCACCAAGTTACGTAATTGATGTGGCTACGAATTCACTCCGAATTTGGGAAGTTGAGATTGATTGGACAAACACATCAAATTCCTCAGTAACATCACTACCAAGCCTTCCAACGGCTCCGTTTTCTACTCAGGGAATCACTATTTCACAACCTGGTACAGGGCAGCAGTTGGATGAAATGACAGGCATGACAATGTACCGACTACAATACAGAAATTTTGATAATTATCAAGTAATGATGGCAAACCACACAGTTAACGCCGGTGGCGGAAGAGCAGGTGTAAGGTGGTATGAATTAAGAAATTACGGTTCTGGATGGGATATTTATCAGCAGGGCACTTATGCCCCACAGGATGGTGAGAATAGATGGATGGGAAGCATTGCAATGAACCAAAATGGTGATATTGGACTTGGATATTCTGTTTCCAGCTCATCAACATATCCATCAATTAGAATTGCAGGCCAATCATCGGGTGCGCCTCTTGGGTTAGGCATTTTTGATATTGATGAAACAAGTATTTACGAAGGAGAAAATTCACAATCTGGCGTAAGCCGATGGGGCGATTACTCAGCCATGGCTGTTGACCCGTCAGACAGTCAAACATTTTGGTTTACAACAGAATATTCAAACGGCGGCTGGAATTGGAGAACCCAAATAGCATCATTTGGCTTTGTTCAACCACCGACTACCGATTTTACTTCTGATGCAATTTTAATTCCTGTTGGGGAGACAATAGATTTTACCGATTTAACATCAGGAATACCAAGTGCTTGGGATTGGACATTTGAAGGTGGACTACCAACAACATCATCAGAGCAACATCCTGAAAATATACAATATGATACTGAAGGCACATTTAGTGTTAAGCTAGTTAGCTCAAACAATTTGGGTGTAGACTCATTAGTTAAAGAAACATACATTACTACTAGTTCAACAATTCTGCCTGAGGTTGATTTCATATCAGACATTAGTAGTTTCTGCTTTGGCGGAACAGTTGCATTTACCGATCAAACTCAAATAAGTCCAATTCAATGGAATTGGGAATTTGAGCCAAGTGACGTAGAATTTATAAATGGAACAGATGCAACCAGCCAAAACCCAGAAGTACAATTCCTCTCAAACTCAAGTTATTCTGTAACACTAACATCATGGAACCTAAACGGATCTTCTGAATTGACAAAATCAGATATGATTAGTCCGGGTGGATTCACTCCATTTTTCATTGATGGCTTCGAAGAAGATGGTTTTGATGGCTTCGACTGGACAATTGAAAATCCAGATGATGATGTAACATGGGAGATTTATGAAGTTGGTGGTACAACACCTGGTAATCATGCACCCGCGATTAATTTTAGAGATTATTATGCCATTGGGCAACGTGATAGGTTAATTTCTCCACCATTCAATTTGAACGGATTATCAACAGCTACTCTTGAATTTAAGCATGCTTATGCACAAAATCTAGATTTACTAGAATATACCGATTCCTTACTTGTTTATATTTCAGTTGATTGTGGCGACACTTGGGACAAAATATATTCTGGTGGTGAAGATGGAACTGGAAATTTTGCAACGCACGAACCAACAGATTATGAGTTTATTCCACAAGAAGTATCTGATTGGTGTATGGATGGATGGGGTGCCCCATGTATCACCTTAGATGTGTCGCAGTGGGCTGGAAATGATGATGTTCAATTTGCATTTGAAACGTACAGTAGCTTTGGTAATCCAATTTTTATCGATAATGTTGTTGTTACCCAAACTGTTGGAACAAATGAAAATATATTAAATAACAGTAAGGTTCGGATTTATCCAAATCCAACAAATGGCTCATTTACGGTAATTATCCCCGACAATGAAGAATTTACCAAATTGTACATTACGAATCAACTGGGGCAAACCATATATAACTACAATATTTCAGACAATATTAGCCATGTAGCAATAAACGAATCTAAAAGCTGGAAAACAGGAGTGTACTTTATTAAACTTATAGGAAATATTGGAATTGTGACAAAAAAGATAATTATAAAATAACTATTTTAATGGTTTTTTAACCTAGCCTACCCCTAAAAAAGGTGGGCTATTTTTTTTAAAGAACAACCTTTTCTTAATCATTATTGTCATACTTCTTGCAAATAAATTATTTTTGTCACGCATTTGTTGAATAAAAATAATGTGCAACCAAATCAACTGACCAAAACAAAATATCTAATAGCATGAAAAATATAAAACTACTAATAGTACTGATGATTGCCTTTTCATCAGTAAACACACTAAAATCACAGGTTATTCATCCCACAAAAGTAACAAAGGCTGTTCATTTTGATGTTTCCAAAGAACTACGTACAATTGATGAAGTTCCTTACGGCGTAAGAAAACGAACTTGGAAAAACAGACTAGTACCCAATAAGTTCGATATTGACGATGAACTTAAGCGTATGCCAATTTTGGACGGCCCTGATGCAGTACTTCAGAGTGAAATTATGAATGGTGGAAGAAGTCAGGGAACAGTTCATGAAAATTTTACTGGTGTTGTAAACACATACAGTGTAGCACCACCTGATACTGACGGCGATGTGGGTCATGATCATTATTTTCAAATGGTTAATAATGGTTTTGCCATTTGGGACAAAAGCGGAAATTTACTTTACGGACCCGTTGATAATATTACACTTTGGCACGGTTTTAACGGACCTTGGTCGAACACAAACGATGGTGACCCTATTGTTGTTTACGACGAATATGCCAACAGATGGGTTGCAACACAGTTTGCACTACCATTTGATAATGGTCCATATTACGAACTTATTGCAGTTTCACAAACTAGTGATCCACTTGGAGCCTGGAATAGATATGCATTTGAATTTGAAAATATGCCCGACTATCCAAAATTTGCCGTTTGGCCTGATGGATATTATTTTTCGACACATCAATTTGCAAATGCACAATCATGGGCAGGTGCAGGAATGAGTATTTGTGATAGAGAAGCTATGATTGCTGGTGATCCTGATGCTGAGATGATTTATTTTAGTATGGGATATGATAGTTATGGTTTATTACCAGCTGATGCTGACGGTGCATTGCCACCACCACCAGGCTCACCAAACTATGTATTAGATGTTGCAAGTAATTCGCTAAGACTTTGGGAAGTTGATATTGATTGGGAAAACACATCCAATTCAACTGTAACCACATTACCAAGTTTACCAACAGCACCTTTTTCAACACAAGGAATTAGTATTTCGCAACCAGAAACTGACCAACAATTGGCTTCCATGACAGGTATGACAATGTACCGACTTCAATATCGAAACTTTGATGATTACCAGGTAATGATGGCAACCCACACGGTTAATTCTGGCAATGGCAGAGCTGGAATAAGATGGTACGAATTAAGAAACTACGGTGTAGGTTGGGATATTTACCAGCAAGGAACATATGCCCCTCAAGATGGCGAAAATCGATGGATGGGAAGTATTTCAATGAATCAATATGGCGATATTGCAATTGGTTATTCTGTTGCAAGTGCATCAACTTATCCATCAATAAGAATCGCAGGTCAATCTGCTGGAGCACCGCTTGGTTTAGGTATAATGGACATTGACGAAACCAGCATTTACGAAGGTAGTGCCTCTCAAACAGGTGTAAATAGGTGGGGTGATTATGCCGCAATGGCGGTTGATCCCACAGATGGTGAAACATTTTGGTTTACTACAGAATACTCAAATGGTGGGTGGAACTGGGCAACACAAATAGCATCATTTGGCTTTGTACAAATTCCAACCACAGATTTTACGTCTGATGAAATTCTTATTCCTGTGGGAGAAACAATTAATTATACTGATCTTACATCTGGATTACCAAATAACTGGCAATGGACTTTTGAAGGTGGAAACCCAAGCTCTTCAACTGAGCAAAATCCTGGAAACATACTATATGAGACAGAGGGCACTTTTAGCGTTAAACTGGTTAGTTCAAATAGCTTAGGCATCGATTCTGTTTACAGAGAAACTTATGTAACAACAAGTACAACTGTACTACCCGAAGTTGATTTTACATATGAGATTAGAAGCCTTTGCTTGGGAGATACAATTAGTTTTATCGATCAAACATTATTGAGCCCAATTCAGTGGAATTGGCAATTTGAACCTAGTGATATTGATTTTATTAATGGCACTGACGAGAATAGCCAAAACCCAGAAGTTGTTTTCAACTCAACATCTGATTATTCGGTTTCTTTAACCTCATGGAATCTAAATGGATCATCTGAAATAACAAAAACTGATTTGATTAAATTAGGCGGTCTTCACCCATACTTTTTTGAAACTTTTGAAAATAACGGATTCGAAAATAATAACTGGACGGTTATTAATAAAGATAAAAAAGTTACATGGGAAATTTATGAAATTGGTGGCACACAACCTGGCACTCATGCTCCGGCAGTTAATTTTAGAGAATATTATGCAATCGGACAACGAGATAGATTGATTACACCTTTAATAAATCTTGAAGGGATGTCAAGCGCTAGTCTGGAGTTTCAGCATTCCTACGCTCAACATACCGAAATGATTACGGTAACCGACTCGCTCATTGTATTAATTAGCGACGATTGTGGAAATACATGGACAAGATTAATGTCGGCCGGAGAAGATGGTAGTGGCAACTTCGCAACACACGAACCTACGTCCTATGATTTTTCACCAGAAGTAGCCTCCGACTGGTGTATGGAAGGTTGGGGTGCTCCATGCAATGCATTGGATATTTCACAATGGGCAGGAAGTCCAAATATAAAAATTGCATTTGAAACTTTTAGTTTTTATGGAAACCCAATTTTTATTGATAATGTTATCATCTCTCAATTTGTTGGCACTGATGAAAATATTGATGCCAGTACCAAGATTAGAATTTATCCTAACCCAACAAGTGGATCTTTTACAATTGTTATTCCTAAAGAAAAAATATACAGCAATGTACTGATAACTAACCAACTTGGTCAGACTGTTTACAACGATAATATATCAGATAATACCAGCCGATTGGTGATAAATGAATCCACAGATTGGAAATCAGGAGTATATTTTATTAAGCTCATGGGAAATTCAGGTACAGTTACCAAAAAGATTATTTTGGAATAATTATTTGATGGCTGCATAGCTTATTGGTTGTACAATTACTTTATTTATACTAATCAGTGTGTCTAATGCAATTTGATAATTAATCTAAATATTTTGACGCAGTATTATCTATAACTTTGTGTGCCTTTGTGATGCACTTTGTGCTTCTTCGTGGTAAATTATTAACCACAAAATACCGCAAAGGATTACACAAAGTGAAACCAAAGTAACAATGCATTTTTTTAACTAATTAATATATAATATACTGATTAGTAACTATATTTGTTCAATATTACTAATGAAAAATAACCAATGAACCTCTTTTACACACCAAATATTATTGAACCGATTACAACACTTACTGAAGAGGAGTCAAAACATATAATTCGTGTACTGCGAAAATCGGTGGGTGATATGGTTTTTTTTACGGATGGATTGGGATATAACTACAAGTGTATTATAATTGAGGGTAGTCCTAAAAAATGCACCATAGAAATCCTCGAAAAAAAACTTGGTGAAGATAATCGCAATTACAAACTGCACATTGCAATAGCTCCCACTAAAAATATAGCAAGGTATGAATGGTTTCTTGAGAAATCAACAGAAATTGGGATTGACACAATTACTCCAATTATTTGTTATAACTCAGAAAGAAGGGATATTAAACCTGAACGGTTGAACAAGGTTATTACATCTGCAATGAAGCAGTCCTTAAAATCATTTCATCCAATACTAAATGATAAAACTTCATTTAAAACAATGATAGTTACTCCTTTTGAAGGAGAGAAATTTATTGCATATATTGATAATGAAGTTACACTTGAACTTGCCAAAGCTCATTCCCCTGACAAGGACACTCTAATTTTAATTGGTCCTGAGGGTGATTTTAGCAAACAAGAGGTTGATGAAGCAAAAGCTGCAGGGTTTATTCCTGTTAGATTAGGTAAATCAAGACTACGTACCGAAACTGCTGGAATTGTTGCTTGCCATACTGTTGCGCTTAACAATCAATAAAATAAGCCAAGGTTTAACTATAAAAGCTATACCTTAACTTCAAATTTTACTAAAACCATCCAAACTTAAATCCTATATTAAAAGTGAATGAATCAAGAGCATTTTTATCAATTTGTATGATATGCTCAGCATAATCATTATCAAGATATTTATATCTTAAATTTACGCCATTTGTAAGTCTGTAAGATGCACCCACAGCAATCCTAAAAAACTTAACAATATTGAATTCCACATCAACACCTGGTTCAAAAACTAAAAAGGCATCTGCATCATAATACTGCGTTTTATTATCATAATGCGATGAGTTTTCCCAGTTATCGGCTTCAACCGCCGAAATTCCACCAACACCTAGTAGTATTGGAAATGAAACATGTACAGGGCTATTTGGCATAATAATGGGTTCAAAGAATACACCTCCATAACCGCCTGCCAAAAAGTAATTTGAAGGATCAATATCTGCACTATAATTTTTATTCATTGTGTTAACAAAACCATAACCTGCTAAACCTAGAGCGAACCTGTGATTTGCTATCCATGCAACTCTGCCACCTAACTGTAAAGCGTCTTTTGAGTCAACTTGTGAATATCCTATACTAAATGAGCCATATCCTCCATTACTCATTTTTTCTGATGATGATCTTTTAAAAAGGGTTTTCATCTCATCATCTTCTTGGGCAATCGCTGAAAAGCTAACTAATATTGCAAAAACTATGGGTAAAATTTTAATTATTTTCATTTCTTTAGTATTTATTTGATTATCTGTTTATTTGATTATTGAAATAATTTATCATTTTCACATTACATAATTCTAGCATTTGCTATTCTACTCCATAAATCGGTATACTATTCCTATGCCTGAATCATAAAAGAAAGTTCTAACTTTGTTAAACGACTGTAGTTCAACCAGTGGCTTAATCTCAAAAAACAATGTTAAAGGCATCGAAGGAAAGTTGTACTCAACTCCCATAACTGCATCAAGCCCAACTACTGGGCCCGAGGTATACTCTTCCTCCAAGTAATAACCGTTCGAGTTCGACCATCTTCGTACACGATTATAACCATTCACATAGCCTACATGGGCTCCTCCTCCAAAATAAAGATACCAGTTTTGATTAGTATTTTTATCCAATACTTTATAAGTTTCTAGCAGTGTGTAAATTTGAATACCACCATTTCTAAAGCCAAGAGTTCCTTCAATGGCCGTCTTTTTATCTTTAATCACTTTTCCGGTAATACCCGACATGGTACCAAGCCTGACGCCCAGCTGCCTCTCAAAAACTTGAGATTGTGATGATAACCAAAATGAAACCAATAATAATATTGCAAAATATCTTTTCATATTCTAGTCTTTTATCGGGCTTCCTGATCCCGTAAGATCGCTATTAATTACAGGATCTCCTCTATAATAAAGATTTCCACTACCCGATATGCTAACATCCAAAAACTCACTTACAGTTGTAAATATATTCCCCGACCCACTTATTCTAGCATTACAAGTAGCTACCGGCATTCCAAAAGACTCAATATTACCAGAACCGGAAATAATTAACTCCGCCACAGGAGTAACTCCAAAGAGTTTCATTCCTCCTGACCCACTTATTACTGCTTTAGTGGATACGGCATTAACTTCAAAATTAATATCGCCTGAGCCCGATATTATTGCTTCATAATATCCGGATGTAACACTTCCATAGATACTTCCTGAGCCACTTAAGTGTACTAAAAGTCTGTCGGTAACAATATCGCTTGCATCAAACAAGCCAGTACCACTCACCTCAATACTTTCTAGCACTGGAGCATACACTGTTATTTTCATTACATAATTATTATTAAGATTTTCGTAACTACTAATCCTAAGAATATTTCCGCTTACCACAGTACGAATGTGTGGAACTAAATTCGACTCAGCCTCAATAACTACTCTAAACACAGTATCATAAACATAATACACATTGAAATTTCCCTGATTATCAATTCTATTGAACGAAACCGACATTCTTGTTTCAGTTATAACGCTACCATTTCCATCAATACCTGGGAATTTTCTACAGCCTGAGTTCCAAACTACAACAAGGAAGATAAATGCAAAAACTAATATACTTCTAATTTTCATTATGTGATTTTTTCAATTATACTTCAATGACAAAATAATTTTGCAAGAGTCGCATTTTTAAAAAATTATTCGCTCACTTTTAAAGTAAGCAGTCCTGATTTAATATCAATATTAACAGGAATAGACATATTTTCACTGCCATAAATACAAACTGCTGACTTCAGTTTATTGGGTAATTCACTAACTTCAAACTCCCCAAGCTTTGCCGAATATGCAACCTCAGCTTTATTATCACTAGTTAGACTGATACGGTAATTATTACCTTTTTGAAAAAATAGATTAACAGATGTGTTATAAGTTGATATCTGTACATTGCTAACATTTTTAGAAATAGTTTGAAGTTTAAAGCTGCCATATTTTGTTGATAGCTCAAGCTTACCAGTAATTTCACCAATAGTAAGCTTTGTAAAGTACGTTGTTCCAGATATCGTGTTTACTTCCTCAATGGAAACTCTATCGCGTTTTGAGTCAATTATTAGCTCATCTACAATACCAAGATCAAACTCTGATGATTGCCCAGTTAATGACAATTTTTTAGCATATTGCGCATCAAGTGTGCCATATCTCAACTTTACAAAAGCTTCCGTAAAATTTTTAACAACAGCATCACCATAGTCAATATTCAACTTCGTTTCTCCACTCAAACTATGTGCTTTGAGATTCCCATTTGATATTGACAGATTAAAATAACCTGTATGATTAGTCATATAAACACTTCCGTATTTCAAATTAATATTGAGATGCTGATTGGCAGGAACATAAATTATATAATCAATGGATGTGTAGGTACCGGCAGCAAATAAATTATTCGCTATTTCGGATACATCAAACCAAAATGAGCCCCTACCCTCAAAAACAGTTTTTACATTTACATAATACTTATTGGCCTTAAAATCAAAATTAATTGCATCATAAATTGGATCGAGTTTCGGCTTTTTGTTAGACGTAACTTTATAAACAATTTCAATTCTAATTGAATCTTTATCCCAGTTTTCAATTGTAATATCACCATATTTATTAGTGATTTCAATTTCGGTATTTTCTTCCAAAGCAAACGAACGCCTAATTGTGTCTTCTTTGGTAAACGACTGACTACTTACCGATATTGATATCAATAAGAGCAAAATCGTTACAGTGCTATATTTGAATGAGGTTGATTTCATCACTATTATATTTTTCTTTTTTAACTTGTTGCATTTGGCGCATCATATCTTGTAATATACTTAGCTTTAATCTATAATTTTGAATCATAGCAGCTATAATCTCTTCATTATCTGCATTATCCTTCAAATCTTCCTTAAGTGCGCTAAACTCTTTATCCAGCTCTTTCAATTCATTTTGGATTTCGTCTCGTAATAATGAATTACCTGCTGCTAATTTATAAAACTTCTCTTTTTCAACACCAATTTGAGCAGTGTAATAGTATTCGGCTTCAATTAAAGTATTATAAAGTTGAGTATCTTCATTTTGAGATGAGGATGCATTGCTAAGTTGTTTTTGGTAACTTCTAAAATCATGAAAATAATAACTCCCAATAAATAATAAAATGGCGGCTGCAATACGAGTAACCCATTTTAGTGGATGAATAGAATATCTTTTAAGTTTAGACTTGGGTTCAATTTTACCTACACCTTGCCACAAGCCGGCAGATAGCTCAATCTCATCAAACTCATCTTTATTATCAATTACAAATTGCTCTAGCTTATCCTTAGTCATGATATGTTTCTCCTAGAATTTCTTTTATTCTTCTTTTTGCCCTCATGTATTGGGATTTTGAATTGCTTTCACTTGTGTTTAATATCTGAGCTATTTCCCTGTGGTCATAACCTTCAAGAAGGTAAAGTGAAAAAATAATTCTATTTCCTTGTGGCAATTGTTCCATCGCTTTTTTTATTGTTGATATATTTAATTTCGGCAATTCTTCGTCGTATACTTCGGTCTGACTAAATTTTGTTAAGTCGTCAAAATAATTTATATCAGCCTTTTTCCGTTTAATTTCGTTAATACACCTGTTTACTACAATTCTTTTTAGCCAGGCACCAAATGCCGAATCGTATCTGTACGTACTCAACCTTTTAAAGGCTTCGGTAAACGAATCTTGGAGCATGTCTTCAGCTTCTTCAACTGTACCCATTATCCTATAACTTACGTTAAGCATAGCCTTAGCATATTGGTTGTACAGTTTGTACTGAGCCCTTAAATTGCCTTTACAGCATTTTTCTATTATTTCCTTATTCTTCTCAGGATACACTTCCTAGCTATTCTTCTACAACCAATGACAAGATTATGCAATGAGGGTTGCAGAAATTTTAAAATGATTTAATTAATATTTCACTAAAAATATCAACACTTAATTTAGTTTTTGTTTCTCGCAAAGGCGCCAAGCCGCAAAGCATTGATTATCTGTATCATAAAATCAATAACAATATTTAGTAAGTATTTGATTAAAAAGATTGTTGTAAAACCTTAACGAACTATTGCTTATGATAAGTCTAAATAATTTAGTTATGGATAATACCGACTATATTACTGATTTATACAATATTTAAAAAATATTAAACAGAAACTAATCAATAGCTCTATTAAGAAACTCGATAAATGGATTCATTTTTTCAAAGATGCCAACTGTGTGATTAAGGAATTTGGAATCAGATATGGCCTTATCTTCAATTTTATGAAAGATTGTATAATCCTTAAACTTTAGTAGTTCGATATCTTCAAAATCTTTTGGAAATCCAATGGGTGGCCTTTTTAGCTTACTACCTTCAATCTCACCAAAGTACTTTTTAAAATCTGCGGAAGCAATAATCGAATTAAACTCAGAACTATTATAATAAATCTCAGATCTTATATTTTTAAGTCTGTCACTAGGTGGACTATGCGACCCCCCAGCCAAAAAACTACCACCTGGCTCAATATGTAAATAATGACCCGCCTTAGTTGATTTTCTTCCACCAGGAGCCATTATTGCGCCCATGGAAATTTTATACGGACTTTTATCCTTACCAAATCTCACGTCTCGATAAATTCTAAAAATTGTATCCTTTGCCTCCAAATTTGATAACATAGGGTTCGAAACAGCCAGGGCTGGAATCAAATATTCTACCATATTCGTAAACTCTTGCTTTGCCTCTTCAAAAAATGGTTTATTTGATTTAAACCAATCTCTATCATTATTCTCCTTTAAATCTACTAAAAATTCTATTATTTTCATTTTTTTTAATTTATTCAATCTATCATTGTTTATTCGGTGATTTGATTATTATCGCTTTATACCATTAAATCATTGTACCATTACATCATTAAACAATTTTTTCGTACATTTATACCATCCTTAATACCCAAATGGGATTCTATATTTCAAAATTAACCCTTTATCACCATGAAGAAATATATTATCAAATTTTTAACATCTATTTTTTTATTTTCTTCCTCAATAGGTGTCACTTTTGCCGCTGGCGAAAACTACGCCATAGGTTCACGCTCAGCAGGAATGGGGCGTTCATCGGTTGCAATAACTGATTTTTGGAGTGCGATGAATAATCAGGCAGGTATGGCTAAGTTTACCAAACCCATGGTAGGAATTTATTATGAAAGTCGTTTTCTACTAAATGAGCTCAGCTCAAAAAGTATTGCCGGATTATTACCAACAAAATATGGTGTGTTTGCAGCAACATACAATCATTTTGGCTACGAACTTTATAACGATCAAAAAATAGGACTGGCATATGCACGAGCGTTTGGCGACAAAATAAGGATAGGGCTTCAACTGGATTATCTTCAAACCAAATTGGGGAATAATTATGGTACCAAAGGCAATGTTACTTTTGAAATAGGGATACAAACAGATATTAACCAGAACTTTACAATTGGCGCTTGGGTTTTTAACCCCATTATGGTGAAGCTTGCAGAATTTGATGACGAAAAACTCCCTGCTATATACAAATTAGGATTTGCATGGCATATTTCGGATATATTTTTAGCCACTGTGGAGGCCGAAAAAAGTACAGCAATTAATCCTATTATATTTCGTGGAGGAATTGAATACGAGCTTAATAAACGATTCTTTTTCAGAACAGGATTTTCAACAAATAAAGAAATATTTAGCTTTGGAATGGGCATAGTTATTAAATATCTTAGGTTTAATATTAGCACTATAATGCATGAGTCACTTGGCTTCTCGCCACAAGCATCATTAATATTCGAATTTTAATAATGAAACTCAAACCACAAGATATCATTAATTTATATTTGCTTAGAGGCCTAACTTTCAGGAATATCCAAATATCTTTGAGCAACCTGAAATCTATAGGTATATTAATGATACTTTGGATCTACTTTCCAACAACAACTACCTTTGCACAGGAAGCAGACACTACCCAACCAATTAACATCGAGTTTATTACTGATCAGCTTGAAAACATGGCCCAATCAACTGATATTAATCTAGATTATTCTGATTTAATTGATGATTACCTTTATTACTCCAAAAACCCAATTAACATAAATGGACCGGATGTGTATATTTTAAGAGACTTATACATGATAAATGATATTCAGTTAAACAATCTTAAACTATATATTAAGCAATACGGACAGATTTATTCAATTTTTGAACTTACTTCCATTGTGGGTTTTGATGAAGAAACAATAAAAAAACTTCAACCATTTATTGTTATAGAACCAGTTACTAAAGCACAAAAATATAAGGTAAAGGAGCTATTTAAATACGGCAGGCATCAGTTACTTTTAAGAGCCGACCAAATACTTGAAACTCGTAAAGGGTTTACTCTCCCCTCCGATTCTGCCATAGACCACCCTGCTTCAGTTTATCTTGGAAACCAGCAACATTACTACATGCGCTATTCATTTAGTTTCAAAAATAAATTAAGGATTGGAATAACAATGGATAAAGATGCTGGTGAAGTAATGTTTAAAGGTAATTTGAGCGATAGTCTGAAACAATTAATTGGAGATAAAGTTGGAAATGGATATGATTTTATCTCAGCATTTGCATATGCGGAAGATATTGGCATTATTAAAAAGATTGTAGTTGGTGATTATCATCTTGAATTTGGCCAAGGACTCACCCTATGGAGCGGACTCGCATTTGGCAAATCTGCAGAAGCAGTGCAAATGAAAAAATATGGCCGAGGAATTCGCCCCAATACATCGGCAAATGAAAACCGTTATTTCAGGGGTGTGGCAACCACAATTGCATTTAAAAGTATTGAGTTTACTCCATTTTATTCTTCCAATAATATTGACGGCAATATTATTCCCCTAATTTACAATGAACAAGAAGGAACAAGTAGTTTAATCGAAACTGGTATGCATCGAACCATAAACGAGTTGCTCGATAAAAACACAATTAACATTACAACTTTTGGTGGCCATATTGCATATCAGCACACAACATTTAATATAGGATTTACCGCGTATCAAACAATCCTAAATAAGCCTTTGGTTATTTCTGACGAATTGTACAAGCAGTTTAATTTTCAAGGAACTGAAGTTACAAACTATGGAGTTGATGCAGCTTACAATCTGGAAAACCTTAATTTTTTTGGTGAATTTTCATCCTCATCGTCAGGTGGGCTTGCTGGCATAGCAGGAATAAATACTTTTTTAGATGATAGATTTTTCCTAACCATGGTATATCATAATTATGGTAAAAAATATCAGAACCTCTATTCGAACCCCTATGCCGAAAGTAGTGCCATTGCAAATGAGTCAGGAGTGTATTTCGGATTTAAAGCATTGGTACATAAAAACCTTTCCATTTCTGGATATATTGATCATTATCAATTTCCGTGGTTAAAATATCGTATTACATCACCCTCTCTAGGACGCGATTATTTAACTCAAATAAATTTCAGCTCAGCTAAAAACACAAGTGCATATTTAAGGTATCGATTTAAAAACAAACAAGAAAACTACAAAGAGGAATATAGTTACATGCCATTAATAGGTGAAATCGAACGTCACGAATTACGATTTTTTATTGCTTATAATATTTCATCAAATATTATATTTAAAAATCGTATCGATGTAGTAATCTTTAAAAATGACTATTCGAAGCAGGAACACGGTTATCTCATTTATCAGGATATTCTTTATCGTCCACAAATATTTCCAGTTGAAGCAACATTTAGATACTCGCTCTTTTCAACCGATGGATACAACAGTCGTATTTACACCTACGAAAACGATGTTCTCTATGCTTTTAGCATTCCCTCCTATTTTGATAAAGGGCAGCGTTGGTATGTGATGCTTAAATGGAAAATTACTCCCAATATTACCTCCTGGATTAGATATGCCCGAACAACCTATTTCAATAAAAATATTATTGGTTCAGGCAACGATCTTATTGATGGTAAACATAAAAGCGAAGTTAAAATTGAGATCAGAATTAAGATCTAATATTATTAACAATAAGTTAACAAATATTGCTGTAAGGCACTCATTATTCCAACGACTAAGCTTCCACATTAACTAACATAAAAAAATTATGACAAAGAATTATTTATTATTAGTAGTTGGATTTTTAACATTTACGTTACTTATTTCCTCATGTAAAAAAGATGAAACAGTTGATCCTCCAGCAGAATTTGTAGCAACAAACAGTACTTTTGATGGTATATCAACATGGACATTAGGTGGCGAGTTTTTTGGAATGGACCCTGCACTTGGAGGAGCTCATGGTGGCAACGATTCAACCGTAACTCGTAGTGTTTATTTCAAAACTGATGTTGTACCTTCTAATGGTATATACCCACTTGGAGCCGTTATCACCAAACGAAGTCACAATACAGGTGGTACACTAAATGAATATACAGCAATGGTAAAACGTGGTGGTGATTTTAATCCAGATGGAAATAACTGGGAGTTTTTTATGCTAGCCGGTGAAGGTCAAATTGCCAAGGATGCAGATGGTAATGAAATGCGAGGTGCAGAATTAATGGATGGTATGTGTATTGGATGCCATACAGGCGCCAAGAGCAGTGATTATATTTTTACTGCACGATAGATATTTATGAAAATATTTTTCATGATAATTTGTATTCCATACACAGTATGGGGTTTATATTAAATTGAGGCTGCAAGCGTAAGAGCTTGCAGCCTTTTTTTTATCAATCAAAAAAAACTAAAAGCTATGCTTATTAATAATTAACCAAGAGTTTTTTCTTACTTTTGATGCCTGCTCTTTTAATTATAAACGAAGAGTTTTTGAAGCAATTAAAATGAAGAAAACATTATACATATTACTTATTCTAATATTTGGAATACTCACTCCCATAAAAGCAGCATGGCTCTTAATTCCAATGGATGACACACAAAAAAATCATCTAAAAGCCTATGGTGTTGCATATTGGGTACTTAACAAAGGTGCCGAAGTTGAGTGGCTACTAAATTACCGTGGTGGTAGCTACTTAATGAAATATCATCAATCATTTGAAAATGAATGTACTATCAGAGGGGTAACGTCGCAAGTGATAACAGACGTACAGGCATCTGCAATTAAACATCAAATATTGCAACCCGATGTCAACATGGATATTATTGAGCTGCAAAAAGCACCGCGAATTGCTGTTTACTCACCTAAAAACAAACAACCTTGGGATGATGCTGTAACTCTTGCACTCACCTATGCCGAAATTCCTTATGATGTCGTATATGATCATGAAGTAATGAGTGGTATGTTGCCAACTTACGACTGGCTGCACTTGCATCATGAAGATTTTACCGGACAGTATGGTAAATTTTGGGCACATTATCGTAATTACCCATGGTATAAAGAAAATGTTGCAGCTACCGAAAAAATAGCTACGGAATTAGGATTTGAAAAAGTTTCGGAGCTTAAGTTGGCTGTGACAAAAAAAATACGAGATTTTGTACTTGGCGGTGGTTACTTATTCGCAATGTGCTCCGCAGCTGACAGCTACGATGTTTCGCTGGCTGCTCTTGATGTTGATATTTGTGATGTAATGTTTGACGGCGACCCAATTGAGCCAGGAGCTCAGGAAAAACTTGATTATGATAATTGCATGGTGTTTAAAGATTTTAGTATTGTTAAAAATCCAACCAAATACGAAATCTCAAATATTGATGTCACAGAAACCCGGCCAAAAAGCATTCGTGAAGCAAACGACTATTTTATGCTATTTGATTTTTCTGCAAAATGGGATCATATACCTACCATACTTTGCCAAAACCATGAAAGATTAATAAAGGGTTTTATGGGACAAACCACAGCCTTTAACAAAAACCTCATAAAATCAAATGTAATTATCATGGGTGAAAACAAAACAGCTAATGAAGCCCGTTATATTCATGGTGAATTTGGAAAAGGTTTTTGGACTTTTTACGGAGGTCATGATCCTGAAGATTATCAGCATCGAATTGGTGATCCAAAAACAGATTTAAATCTGCACCCAAATTCTCCTGGCTATCGATTAATTCTGAATAATGTATTATTTCCGGCAGCTAAGAAGAAGAAAAGAAAGACTTAAATGAATCACTTTGCACTTGAAGTACATAGGTTTGCTTAACGAATAAAATTCGTTATAAAAATTACTTAACATGGCTCGAAGTTAGAAGCCGGAAGCCCAAAGTTGAATCACTTCAAGCTTCGGACTTCAAACTTCAAACCAATATATATAGAAACTGAAAGTCTTGCACTAGAAGTGTATACCTGCCTGCCGGCAAAGGCAGGGTTTTAACTAATGACTAAGACCCATGAACATATCTACCACAAACCCAAGCAAATCAATGGCAGCGATGCATGCCTTTTATCCAATAATTGTAATTTCTGGATTTATACAATTGCTGTTGCCATCAACCATTCGCATCTTAATGAGCCACTTTAGCATTAAAGCAGGCGAAGCAGGAATATTACCACTTATTTTCTTTTCAGGAATAATGACAAGTGCATTTGCTATTACCCACATAATTAAAAAGTTTAGCATTAAAACCATCATGATTTTTGCTACCCTCATTGTTTCTACTTCACTCATTGCCGCTTCACAAAGCCATGAGTTTTTATTATTTGCCGCCTTAGTTTTTTTCACGGGCTTCGGAAATGGAATAATGGTAACACTTCCGGGCATTTACGCTACTAATCAGCATGCAGAACAAAGTGCAAAATTACAATCAACAATATTTAGTTTTTTAGCATTTGGGTTTGTAATAGGACCAGTTTTTCCAGGAATAATTTCATATTTGGAACTATCCTGGCGATGGAGCTTTGCATTACCGGGATTATTATTATTACCAGCACTAATTCCAATACTATTAACTAAACATGAACCTGTCGACAAAGCCGAAAAGCTCACTCTTCGTATCCTTAAAGAAGTTATATCATTCGATAAAAAGTTCTTTTTCGAAATAGTAACTACCTTAATAATTGCCGCCGGAGCAGCAGTAGCTCTCCTAACTTGGCTTATAACTTTTCTTGAAACACAACGAAGCACTCCACTTGGCACAGCCCACATAGTACTGTCAGCCATGGGAATAGCGGCAGTATCCGGGCGGTTAATTTGGGGAACAGTCTCAACAAAACTAACAGCTTTTCGCACATTACTTATAATAGTTCCAATTTCAGCAATATTAGTTTTTTTAGCACCTCTATCCCAAACTGTAGTTATAAATATAATAGTATTCTTTATGGCAATGTTCTTTGTATCAGGCATAAACCCATTATTACTTTCATCAGCAGCAATTTACCCAAAGTCGCATTCTTCAAGTGTTTATACAATACTATTTATATCAATGGCAACTGGCGGAGCAACAATGCCATTTATTATTGGTCAGGTATTTCAACACGTAAATCCCGAAGTTGGTATCGGTTCAATTGCAATACTTTTTGCAATAACCACAGCACTATTATTATTAATTAAAAAGGAAATCCCCATCTTAAAGCATCTGCACAAAAATCCATTGCTGTAGAAAATGTTATTCTTTTTTTGTAGGGCGGACAATTCAGGCTTTCCGCTTATAGTTGCTTCATACCAACTGTAGTTTTGTAAGTAATCCGGTGGCTTCGTTCCTACGCCTCCGTTTACCAACAAAACCATCGTTGGTATTTCAACAAGCTATCACTGCAATCCTGGCCACAGCTCACGCATAAAAAAACGGGCAGAGTATTATAATAATACTTTACCCGTTTTAATTTATCTAACTTAAAATAGTCGATAAAATGACTAATTATTTTTTAGAATCTTTCAGACTCATTAAAGAAGAAACTACCTTCGATAATTGCATTCTCATCACTATCAGAACCATGAACTGCATTTGCTTCAATTGAAGTTGCATACATTGCACGTATTGTACCAGGCTCAGCATCTGCTGGGTTGGTAGCTCCAATTAATTTACGATAATCAACAACAGCATTTTCTTTCTCAAGTATAGCTGCAATTATCGGACCCGATGTCATGAATTTAACTAAGTCGTTGTAAAAAGGTCTTTCACTATGAACTTCATAAAATTTCATTGCTTGTTCTGTTGTTAACCTTGTATATTTTAAAGCTTTAATTGCAAAACCACCTTCAATAAATTTAGCGATAATGTTTCCCATATTGCCATCAGCAACAGCTTTGGGCTTAATCATTGTAAAAGTTGTAATTCCTGACATTTGTATATTTTTTAATTTTTTGCAAAAATATAAATTTAATTGATATTACCAATTCTAGCGCAAGTCTGAAGCAAAGCCAAAGCGAGGGGACTTGTGCTTATTAAAGCTACTATGGTTTCTATCGCAGCTATTGCGACTAATGTAAAAACAAAACGCAACTAAGTGTTGTTTGCAACTACACTTTTATATCGTACTAGATGTCATTTCAACATAACAAAATGATTCCGAAAATAGTCATCAAAATTCGGATTTAATAGTACGGCGTAGATACAAACTACACCTAGGTGGAATACAGATATTTCCAAATGGATTTTTAAGTTGCGTCAGCGCGGTAGTGATTGAAACTTTAGCTTGTTGAAGTGTAGTGGGTATTTTTTATTATGTAGCGGAGGCGGAGGAACGGAGCCCACGCATACATAATAAAAACCGCACTACACAAAACAACTATAAGTGTAAAGCACGGCAGTCTACCGAAATAATTATGCAGGCAGGGTGACCGCCATCATAAATAATAATAAAAAATATCGTAAAAAGTTGGCACTCAATCAACCACAAAAATATCCCAAAGTTATCAACACACATAGTTTAGTGCCATCATTTTTATACATTTGCATATATACTTGTTGTATTTTCAAAATGCTTGTAACCAGCTATTTACCTCGTATTTTATGAAGTTTTAACTACTAGGGCAAAATAATATAACAATGCATTAATACAACAATGTAGCAAACTAACAATAGCATTATGTACCTGATTTTTGACACTGAAACTACTGGCTTGCCCACAAATTGGAATGCTCCACTTGATGATTTTGACAATTGGCCACGATTAATACAGTTGGCCTGGCAAATTCATGATGAAAAGGGAGAACTTGTGGAAGCAATAAGTTTTTTGGTGGTACCTGATGGGTTTGTAATACCTAGAGGATCGGAAAAAATTCATGGAATTTCAACAGAAAGAGCCACAAAAGAAGGGCGCCCCATAGAATTTGTTCTAAACGAATTTAACAGTGCACTCGACAAAGTTGAAATTACCGTTGGGCATAATATAGAATTTGATAATAGTATTGTTGGCTCCGAAATGCTAAGAGCCTCAATTTCGACCACGCTATTTGATAAAAATGATGTTGATACTAAAAATGAAAGCACGAATTATTGTGCCCTTCCAGGTGGAAGAGGTGGTAATTTTAAATGGCCCACACTTGAAGAGCTTTATTTAAAGCTTTTTAACGAAACTTTTGTTGCAGCTCATAATGCTTCGGCTGATGTTCAAGCTACGGCACGCTGTTTTTTCGAACTCGTAAGGATTGGGGTAATTAATGCCGCTGTATTAAACCAGCCCCCTGCATTGATTCAAGAATTCATCAATAACCACCCTGAGGTCATACAGTCGGTAGGAATTGAGGTTGAAGCTTTTCATGAAGATGAGCCCATTGAACAAGATGAGCCTGAGGAGAAGAAAGAAACACAGATTAAGTCTGAGTTGACAAGCTCTGAGGATAGTACTTTTACACATTTACATGTTCACACACAATTTTCGGTATTGGATGGGCTTTCGGAAATTGGAGATATGCTTGCCAAGGCTAAAAGTGATGGAATGGAAGCCGTTGCAATTACAGATCATGGATATTTGTATGGTGTGAAAAAATTTCATGATGCCGCTTTATATGCTGAAATAAAGCCAATTATAGGCTGTGAAGTTTATGTTGCCCGTAGGGGAATGCAAATAAAAGAGAGTAAAATTGATGGATCTGGGTGGCATTTGGTTCTATTGGCTAAAAATTTGCAAGGTTATCATAATTTAATAAAAATGGTAAGCATTGCTTCAACTGATGGCTTTTATTATAAACCTCGTGTTGACAAAGCATTACTTAAGGAATATTCAGAAGGTATAATTGCATTATCAGCTTGTTTAGGTGGAGAAATACCAAGGAAAATAATTGACGAAGGTGAAGAGAAAGCTGAGGAAGCTTTACTCGAATACAAAGATATTTTTGGAGAAGATTTTTATCTCGAAATGCAGCGTCACCCAACAGGAAATCCTGAAGTTGACAAAAATGTATTTGACGATCAGGTTTATGTAAACAATGTTCTCCTAAAATTTGGCAAAAAACATAATGTGGAAGTTGTTGCTACAAATGATTCACATTTTATTAATGCCGATGATGCCGATGCACACGACAGACTGATTTGCATAGGTACTGCAAAGGATTTTGATGATCCAAAGCGTATGCGTTACACCAAACAGGAGTGGTTTAAAACTCAAGCAGAAATGCGTGAACTTTTTAAAGATCACCCACAAGCCATTGCAAATACAAAAGCTATTGCTGATAAAATTGAGGTGTACGGGCTAAATCAGGATCCTATTATGCCCGAATTTACTATTCCTGAGCAGTTTAGTGATGCCGATGATTATCTAAAACACATTACATATATAGGGGCAAAAAAACGTTACTCTGAAATTACGGATGAAATTCGTGAGCGCATTGATTTTGAGCTTGAAACAATTAAAAATATGGGCTTCCCAGATTATTTTTTAATCGTTTGGGATTTTCTAGTAGCTGCACGCGATATGGGTGTAATTGTTGGTCCGGGTAGAGGAAGTGCTGCTGGATCAGTTGTTTCATACGTATTAAAAATAACTGATATTGACCCACTTGAATACAACCTCCTATTTGAAAGATTTTTAAACCCAGATCGTATTTCGATGCCTGATATTGACATTGACTTTGATGATGATGGAAGGGAAAGAATACTTTCGTGGGTTAGAGACAAATATGGTATTAATCGTGTGGCGCATTTAATTACTTTCGGCACAATGGCTGCAAAAATGGCAATAAGGGATGTTGCCAGAGTACAACGTTTACACCTATCAGAAGCTGACAGGCTTGCTAAAATGGTACCTGATACACCCGGGATTACCATCCTTAAAGCAATGAAAGAAAATCCTGAATTAAAAAAAGAGCTCGATGCAGGTAAACCAGAAATAAAAGCGGTACTTGAAAATGCCATCACACTCGAAGGTTCAATACGTAATACGGGTACTCATGCTTGTGGAATAATAATTAGTAAAACAGATTTAAATAATTATGTACCAATAACCTCTGTAAAAGACTCAGTATTAAGTTATGCCACTCAGATAGACGGAAAGTACATTGAATCCATAGGGTTACTCAAAATGGATTTTCTAGGTTTAAAAACTCTGTCAATAATTAAAGATACTATAAACAATGTTAAAAAGTCGAAAGGCATAACCATTGATATTGACAGTATTCCTTTTGATGACGAACTTACATATAAACTTTTTAGTAAAGGTGATACAATAGCATTATTTCAATTTGAATCAGACGGAATGCGCAAGCATTTAAAGGCATTAAAGCCATCACGTTTTGAGGATTTAATTGCAATGGTTGCATTATACCGACCGGGTCCGATGGCATATATTCCAAATTTCATCGACCGTAAACATGGTAGGGAGAAAATTGAGTATGATTTTCCGGAAATGCAGGAAGATCTTGAAGAAACTTATGGCATTACCGTTTACCAGGAGCAGGTGATGCTTCTATCACGTAAACTGGCAGGGTTTACACGTGGACAGTCTGACTCGTTGCGTAAAGCTATGGGTAAGAAGAAGATTGCAGAGATGGAAAAGTTGAAAGTTAAATTTATCGAGGGGTGTGAAAAGAATAATCTTCCCATTAATAAAGTAGAAAAGGTTTGGAAGGATTGGGAAGCTTTTGCAAGTTATGCCTTTAATAAGTCGCACGCAACATGTTATGCACATTTAGCATATCAAACGGCATACCTCAAAGCTCACCATCCAGCTGAGTTTATGGCTGCCAACCTTGGCCGTAACCTTCACGATATCAAAAGGATAACATTTCTGGTTTCTGAAACTTCCAGAATGGGAATTTCAGTACTTGGGCCCGACATAAACGAAAGCTCAGCTAGTTTTACGGTAACCAAGGATGGGATAATTCGCTTTGGTCTTGCAGCAATTAAAGGTGTGGGTGAGGCTGCAGTTATCCAAATTGTTGAAGAGAGAGAAAAGAATAATCACTTCTCAAATATATTTAATTTTGTTAAAAGGATTAGCTTAAAATCGGTTAACAAAAGGAGTATTGAGGCACTCGCTAAAGCAGGAGCATTTGATGGATTTGCTAATACGCATCGGGCTCAGTATTTTTATACAGATGGTGATAACTCTGGTGTTTTTATTGAGAAAGTTATAAAACATGGAGCTGCATATCAGCAACAGCAAAATTCATTACAAGTTTCCCTTTTTGGAGATACTGAAATGTTTGAGGTTCATGACCCAGTAATGCCTCAATGCGAAAATTGGAGTATGCCTATTCAGCTAAAATATGAGAAGGACGTTACGGGGTTTTATATATCTGGTCATCCGCTTGATGATTATGCTCAAACAATGAAGAGGTATTGTAAGGTTACTGTTGATGAGGTGAGGAATAACATGGAAAAGTATAAGGATCAGCAGCTCACATTTGCTGGTATGATTACTGATTCTTCACAAAAATTAACGAAAAACGGCGATCCCTTTGGTACATTTACAGTAGAAGATTTTTCGGGTAATTTGAATATGGTACTATTTTCAGAAACTTACCTGAAGAAAAAACATATGCTTGAAACGGGTAATAATATTTTTCTTACAATTCGTATTGAAGAAAGACGTTATCAACCTGGGAACCTCCAAATTAAAATTATGGATATTTTCTTGTTATCAGAAACAATGGCAAAGCTTGCAAAAGCTGTTACTGTACATTTATTGGCTGGTGATATTAATGATGGCATTACTGATAAAATAGTAGAGTTTGCGAAAACTCATCAGGGAGAAACCCCCATTCAAGTTCGCATAACCGATACAGAAAACAAAACAAATGTTCTTCTAAAGTCATCGAGTACTAAAGTAGAACCAAGGCTTTTTATCAAGGCACTTTCAGATGAAGGCAATATAAATTACTCCATTGTTTAGTTAAAGGACCTAGTATTAATAAAGCACCCTAAACGAAAACAACTTGTACTACAATGCGCCATATTATGGGGTTAAATATTTATTGCACTTTTTAGGCAACCAATAACTTTGTTTACTATTTTTGGGGCTCATTATAATTAAACTAAATATCATGGCATTAGAATTCACAGACGCTAATTTTGAAGCACTTGTATTAAAATCAGATAAACCTGTTATTGTAGACTTTTGGGCAGTTTGGTGCGGTCCTTGTCGCATGGTAGGCCCAATTGTTGAAGAAATTGGAAACGAATTTGGCGATAAGGCCGTAGTTGGCAAACTTGACGTTGACCACAACCCTGAGGTAGCAAAACAATTTGGAATACGCAATATCCCTACAATTTTGTTCTTCAAAAATGGCGAAGTTGTAGATAAGCAAGTTGGTGCAGTTCCAAAACAAGTACTTGTAACCAAATTGGAAGCTCTACTGTAGTAAGTGTGAAAACAAAAAAATAGCTATTCGGGGTGAAAAATCCCGAATAGTATTAGTTTCAACCATCCACATTCCTGATGGCATGCTTGATAAATTCATTAAATGGCATATTCAATTGATAATAATCGTTTACAACAGTTAAGTTCTCTTGAACTTCTTGCTAATCAGATTGTAGAAGGAACTGTTACAGGCCTGCACAAAAGCCCATTTCATGGGTTTTCGGTTGAATTTGCTGAGCACCGGCAATATAATGCTGGAGAATCAACACGGCATATTGATTGGAAGCTTTTTGGACGTACCGACAAAATGTACGTTAAGAAATATGAAGAAGAAACGAACCTAAGATGTCGAATTATTATTGATTGCTCTTCATCAATGTATTTTCCAAAGATGGATACCCCAAACATCGACAATCCTAATAAAATAGTATTCTCGGTTTATGCGGCAGCTGCACTCATTAGCATAATGAAAAAGCAGCGCGATTCAACAGGACTAAGTTTGTTTACCGATAAGGTTCAATTACATACTCATTCAAAATCAAGTTCAATTCATCAAAAGTATTTATTTACTGAGCTTGAAAAACTACTTGATTTAAAAGATTCCAGTACTGATAAAACTACTGATATAACAGTTTCGTTGCATCGAATTGCCGAAATGATCCACAAGCGATCGCTGGTAATTATTTTTAGTGATATGTTTGATAATTTTGATAAGGAGGAAGAAATGTTTTCTGCCCTTCAACATCTAAAACACTATAAGCATGAAGTAATTCTGTTTCATGTTATTGATAAAAAAGTGGAGCTAGAACTTGATCTTGATGATAGACCATACAAATTTATTGACATGGAAAGTGGTGAACAGTTAAGAGTTAACCCTGTAGAAATACGCGAAAAATATAAAGAGTCGGTAACAAAAACCAACCATGACCTTAAAATGCGATGTGGCAGATATGGTATTGATTATGTTGAAGCTGACATTAATAATGGTTTTTATGGGATATTGCTACCATATTTGTTAATGAGAAAGAAACTATACTAAAGATTATCAAACTAGATTTAAAATTAAAATATAGTAGACAAAAAAACGGGCTGTTATCAAAATTGTAACAGCCCGTTTTTTTGATAATCTAATATAAATTAATACTCATCTTCATTAAAAAAGAAATCTTCTTTTGTGGGGTAATCTGGCCACAGATCCTCAATTCTATCATACGCCTCTCCTTCATCCTCTATTTCCTTGAGGTTTTCTATCACCTCCGCAGCGGTACCAGTACGAATCGACCATTCAATCAACTCATCTTTTGTTGCCGGCCATGGTGCATCTTCTAGTTTTGATGCTAATTCTAAAGTCCAATACATGTGTATATATTTTTTTGCAAAATTAATTTTTTTTTAGTCTAATCCTAACAAAATAAAAAGAAACTGAAGTCTGTGACATACCATGCTTATTTATAGGTGCTTATCGCAAG
Source organism: Bacteroidota bacterium (assembly GCA_045267845.1). Taxonomy (GTDB): domain Bacteria; phylum Bacteroidota; class Bacteroidia; order Bacteroidales; family F082. Next base: position 28,679 of record JASFZK010000161.1, read on the forward strand.
ATAAATAATTAAAGTGAATATAATTTATCGGAATTAAACTCGTGGTTTCCAAAGAGTTTCCTCTACTCCTAGATCTTTTCCTATTTTTCGTGATAGAACGAATAAATAATCTGATAATCTGTTAAGATATTCCAATATCAATCCACTCAATTCAAATTGCTCATTTAACTTAATAACAAGCCGTTCGGCTCTACGGCACACAGTACGCGCCAAGTGGCAATAAGAAACAATTGTATGTCCGCCAGAAAGCAAGAATGATTTTAACTCGGGAAGTTCATTTGTCATGTCATCAATTTCTGATTCCAAAAACAAAATATCTTTTTTAGAAATTTCAGGGATATTCAATTTAGTAGGTGATTTGTCTAAAGCTAGTAATGATTCTATGGTGAATAGTCGATCTTGAATCTCAATTAGACTATGAGCAATATGGGCATCAATTTCCTGATCTCGTATTAAACCAATCCATGCACTTAGCTCATCAACAGTTCCATAACTCTCAATTCTAAGATCGTATTTTGGAACGCGGGTCCCTCCTATTAATGAGGTACTACCCTTATCACCTGATTTTGTGTAAATCTTCATGTGCAGTATTTTCTCAAATCACTAAAAGATAGTAGAACCATCAGCTTCATAATCTTTAACAGTTTTGATATTCTCATTCCTTTCATCTGATGCAATGCGACCATCCAACATCCTAACAATTCGATGAGCATGTTTGGCAACATCCTCTTCGTGTGTAACTACGATTATTGTATTACCTAATTTATGTATTTCTTCAAGTAATCCAAGAATTTCCAAAGACGTTTTAGAATCCAAATTACCAGTTGGTTCATCAGCAAGTACAATCGACGGATTATTTACAAGAGCCCTTGCTACAGCAACCCGTTGACGCTGTCCACCTGAAAGCTCATTCGGTCTGTGTAGCATTCGATCACTAAGACCAACACTGTTTAAAGTTTCCTCTGCTCTAGATGTACGTTCACGTTTACTAACACTTGCGTAGACGAGTGGTAACATAACATTTTCAAGTGCAGTTGATCTCGGTAAGAGATTAAATGTTTGAAAAATAAACCCAATCTCTCTATTCCTAACATCAGCAAGCTCATTATCAGTCATTTTGCTAACATCTTGCCCATTAAGAGTATAAGTGCCTGCAGTAGGTGTATCAAGACAGCCAAGTATATTCATCATTGTTGACTTACCAGATCCGGAAGGCCCCATAATTGCAACAAACTCATTTTCTTGGATAACAATATCCACTTCAAGTAATGCTTTTACGGTTTCGGTACCTACCTGAAAAAACCGCGATATCCCTTTAAAATCAATTATACTTTTTTTTTGCATGTGTGATTCTATTTAATAATGCAGAATAAAATCCTGCTTTTCTATCCCTTTTCTAAAAAAAACTATCCCAAACCAAAACAAGTCAATTGTAATGCTAACCCTAGGATCACGTTTAATTGTCTCCCATGCGCTTTCCATTCCTGCTGACCAGTGAATATCATCAAAGACAAAAATACTATTTTCATTCGAAAGTTGTGTACATTTCTCAAAATAGGTTAGTGTCGGTTCTTTACGATGATTTCCATCAAAAAATACAAAATCGAGTGTACTAAACTTACTAAGAATATTATCCAAGTTTGTATCAAAATTACCAACTGCAGTTTCGATATTATTGATTCCTAATTCAATAAATGACTCGTTCGCTTTTGAAGCCAAATTTGCACATCCCTCCATGGTAACCATATAACTTGCCGGATTAGCAGACTTTATATATGAGGTACTAATTCCTGCAGCTGTCCCAAATTCTAGAATATTTTCTGGTTGGTAATGCTTAACAAGCCTGTATAGCAATTCTAATTCTTTTTCTTTATGTGATCTCAATCTTACAATTCTGCCCAAAGAAATTATTGTTGTGCTATATGCCTTTTTTCCTGAGCCTACTCCAAAATCAACTGTTTCAATTGGGTTATTGCTTGTTGCTAACTTATTCCTATGTTTCCAAAGTAAGTCAAAGTCATCGTATCGTTTTTTGTCTCTAAGTATATCATTTATAAAGTTATAAACAAATTGAGAATGAATCCGATACCTTGATCTCGCTGCAAAGCGATACTTAACATATCTAAAAATTAATAGTGCTTTTTCCATAATTAATGCTTGCGTTTGTATTTGCTTGTGCTTGAATATTAACTTGTAAACTATCTATATGTTATTTTATTTGCAAAGAAAACAACACGTGTTGATTGCTCACCCAAGGTTCTATTCTTTAGCTTTTGATAGCCATAGATTAAAAAATAATCACCATACCAACTAACTATATGATTATTTTCATCCTGCGAAACTCTGTCTTGAGGAAAATTTGTGCCAATCTTCATTTTTGATTTGTCAATATCTACTGGCCCCTCAATAGTTTGTGAGATTATTTTACCATTATTTACATATGCCATGGTGATAAAATTATCATCTTCAAAAACAACAGAATTTCGTTGTGTAGAATATGTAAGTACATCATCGATACTAAAATCATTATTCCACAACAAATTGCCATCAGGAGAAATTCCAGTTACTATAACATCATAAAATTCATAACCACTGAATATATTATAAGTGTATGGATATGGTCGTCCATAAAAGTCATAATCCATACGGGTTTCAGTTCTATAATATGGTCTGTATGCATCAGCTGAAAATATATAAATGTCATTATCAGTTTTAAATACTTTGGGATCACTTAAACTAAATGATGTTGATATAAGTTGATTTCGCGGAGTTGTTTGCACCGAATCATCTGGTAATTTTACGGTTGAAATATCTTTTAACCTAATGGCTCCTGATATATTTTTAAATCCCATAAAATCATAAAATTTCAATGACTCTTGTTTACGATTTTCTATTTTCATGAAAAACATTCCAGCATTTTTTGCTTCTTTTTCCTCTTCAATATCTTTGAATGATAAAGTACGTCCTGTTAGGATATCATATGTACCGAAAATCAATAGCTCATTACGATTTCGAGGAACAAAAACATAATCACGAATATACTTTATGGATTCAGTATTTTCAATATTCAATTCAGAAACTAATTTGCCACCCATTGAGTAACTTAGTAAATGGTCAGAAATATATCTTCGATCTCTATTCTGCTTAATGGCAACATAAAATAGATTATTTGTTTTATCAGCATACAAGGCTTCAATATATCCTTGTACTCCTTCGTTAATATGTACAGGCTCAACATCTCCTGTTATCAAATTAATGAAAACAATATCGGTTTCACGTTTCTTAAGATTTAAGGCTATGCAAGCTGTACTTTGAATTATATCGAAACCTGCCACCTCTGCCTTCAATGGTATTGATCCGGAAATCTGTGAAAATGCTTGCTTTTGAATATTATAAATAACAATCTCATAATAACCAAATTCAAATCGTTCTGAATTTATATTCTTAAATAAGAAATACATGTTTCCGTTTGCAGCTATTGTAGAAATAAACTCCATCTTATCAAATAGAGGTACAAACTTTAACCATTTCTGTTTTAGGTTTGTATCAAATAATCCAAAATACCATTTTCTCTTTTGTTCTTTATTCACTTCCCTGCTTTCATAGTATATCAGCATTCCATTTTTACCAATAGTTTCTACATGAAATTGCTCTACATTGATATCTGAAGGCACTTCAATACGAACAGCATCAAGCTTTTGAGCATAAGTAGTATTTATGGAAAGTAATAATAAGAAGAGTAATATTTTGTTTATCATTTTTTGCAATGTGAATACAATTTCATAACGAATAAGATTTGATAAAATTACAAAAAAAACCAAATAAAAACCCTGTATGCTAAATGCACACAGGGTTTAATAAATTGTAAGATAAAGGTACTATTCAACAGTTAATTTACCAACTGATCTTAGTCCATTATTATCAATAGTTTCAACAATATAAAGTCCACTAACAAGCGCTTCAATATTAATTGAATTAGTGCCCGTATTAATTTGACTTTCAATCATTAACTGACCTGTTATCGACATGATTTTAATTACACAATCATTATTACTTGTAATATTGATACTGCTAGTTGCAGGATTTGGATAAACATTAAGTTTTGTTATGTTATTACTATTAATACCACTACCAAATACACCTAATACAGAAATATTATCAACTTCCCATGTGGCACTTTCGGTTGTATTACTTGTAAAAACAAAAGCAATATATGTTGCATCGCTACTGTATCCAGAAATATTTAATGTGCCAGCATTAATAAAATCCCAACCACCTTCATGCCAAATAAATGAACTTGAAATATCTGTCCATGTACCAGTTGTACTAGGATCACTAGTACCATCATAATCGGTTGAAATTTTAACAAATAAACCATCATTTGAAGCATAATTACGAGCATGTTCAAAGGTAAATGTTACGTCGGTATATTCAGTAAGGTTAAGAGCAGGTGAAATTAGCCAATCTTCGTTATCAAACGCAGCACCATCATAGCCACTCATTTTTGCGCAACCAGGAGGGTTACCATAAGTATCTGCCCATTCCCAACCAAGGTCACCGATAACATTAAAAGGAGTCCAGCTTCCAAGTCCAGCATCAAATCCTTCTGAATTTAAGACACTAATATTTGCTGTAGTAGAAGTAGATTCTGGAGCAGTTCCATCAGTTTTATAATCAATATCACTTCCAGAGTTTGTATAAGGATAGATTGTAAATGCATATGATGTATTAGATTCAAGACCAGTAAATACATATCCACCATCACCATATAATACATTAACTGCAACTTTACTGTCTGACCAATCCATATCATTTGCTACAGGAACACCGTCAACAGGTACATCAAAACTTTTAGTAACAAGTCTTTCTCCCAACACTAAATAACCTGAAGGAAGCTGATCACCAGTAGACTCATCCCAAGTAAGGTTAATATTTAAATCATCTGTTGTAGCAGTAAATGCTGTTGTATAGTTTGTAGGTTCAGGATAAATTGTTTGATCATTAACAAAACTAAAATCATCATAATATACATAACCACCAGGCATGTCACCTTTATAAACTCTAACCTCAAGATAAAATTGAGTTGCTCCTACAGGTGCAATAAATTCCTCATCATATAATTGCCAATCAGGGCTATCGGCTGAATAGTCGGATTCAATTGTAGATCCTATTGTAGCCCCTGAATCATCTAACCATTTCGACCAAATTCTTGTTCTTGCATTTGCATCATTATCTAAGAAATAATAACTTAATTGATATGTGCCACCTGCAACAATACCTGTGATATACTCATGTCCAAAATCTTGAGTATCATCTGCTGATTGCTGTCGAGCAGAATAAGTTCCATTATGAACTATTGTTGATTCTTGAGATATACTCTCAACATGATCCCAGTTTGAGGGGGTGGTTGGGTCGTCCCATGATTCGAGATCACCGTTTACAACCATGTTTTGTCCAATTAATGACACTGACACAAAAAGTGCAAATGCCAAACTTACTAAGTAGTTTTTTTTCATGTGTATATTTTTTGTATTAATTATTTTAATTAAGTAGTGTGTTCTATAAATACTATTCCATATTTCACATCTCTTCTTCCTTTCTACTTCGTTAAAACTATTAACCGTAGCTAAGGCTATGCTTGCAAATTTTGCCTTGTATAAAGAAAAAATAGCTGCAAAATATTTGAAATAATATTTACATAACACACTACTAGTAAACCAGACGCAGCATAATAAGCTGATATCTGGTTTACTAATTAGTTAAATTCAATTTAAGCTTATTTTACAAGAAGCTTTTTAACAATTATTTCATTTGTTGATTTATCTAGTAAACGTACAAGATATAAACCTTTCTGTAATCCGAGAAGGTTAACTTGTGTAGTACCGATAAAAGAGCTAGTATAAACCTCTTTACCCGTAATATCCATTACAACAATATCAGCAGTTTTTTCATCTGCATATTCAATTGTAAAGATACCATTAGTTGGGTTTGGATAAATAGCAACTGAAGTTGAAGTTACGTCATTAATATCAGTAACAACAATCGAAACAACATTAGAAGGATCTGACTCACCACCATCATAAACGGCTGTAACAAAATAATCATGTGAACCTATTGTTGGTTCAGCATCATTATATTCAGTTACTTCAACAATTGCAGCATTAATTTGAACATCATCACGGTAAACGTTATAACCTAACAATTCGGCAGCTACACTACGTCCTGTAGTTGTAGCAGCAACATAGTTAGAAGGAGTAGCTGTGAAACTTACACTCTTAGTTCCTTTTCCAATTACTGGTACATTATTATTAAATGCAGTATGAGACTTGGATGCTCCAATGTAGAAGTCATCAACAAGTAGGATAAATGCATCATTTGAAACGCACTGAACAGCAACATAAATATTTTGGCCATCGTATGCACTCAAGTCATATGTAAACTGTGTCCACTCTTCAACTGGAGCTTCAACATAATCACCTTCAGAAATTATTGTAAAATCACCTGGATCAAGTCCTGTTGTTGATACACCAACTCTGAATCTTTCAAGACCATAATCAGCAGTGTAAGACTTAGCCCAGAAAGTTAAATTAAATGCGCTTCCAATTCCAACTAATGGTGTCATCAACCAATCGTCATTTGGTGGTGCTGTTGCAGCAAAACAAGCGGCTAACTTATCACCTGAATGAGGAATAATATCGTCAACTGGTGGAGTAGTTTGCGCAGGGTTAAAAATGATAAATGATTGCTCAGCATATGCATTTGGCCAATCAACGTCAGTCATACCATAAGTTGTGCTTCCATCAACATCTACATTTGTCCAAGGCATAAATTCAAGTACAAAATCATCATATGACTCAAAATCATCTTCAAATCCAAGAGTTGCAAAACCATCCCAAGTTAATTGAACATCATCATATGGTCCAACAACTCCTACTAAGTTTGTTGGTGCTGGGAAATCAAGTACAGAAATATAATCTACATAAGTAATCTCATCTGTATTGGTTCCATCAGTAACTAGTAAAGTTACATCCCAATCGCCTTCAGTATCATAAAATACTGGAGGAGGTGTTTGCCCAAAATAAGTATCAGGTGTACCACCTTCGAAGGTCCAGGTCCACTCAGTTGGATCACCAATTGTTAAATCGGTAAATAATACACTTTCTCCAACAGAGATAACAGTAACATCAGCTTCAAATCCAGCCAAAAATTCAATTTGACATCCAAATCCTGGAGTTGCCCAAATTGAATCACCTACACTATTAACTGCAGCAAAATTAACTGAATGAGTCCAGTTTTCGGCAACTGAATTATCTACATCAGGATTACACAGAGTAAGTGAAGGTCCATAACCATCAGCTAATGTATCCCATGGTAAATGATCATCATAAGTTAATGAATCAATAATAATATCATAACTATCACGTAGTACAATATCCTCACCACCGTTACTTAAGCCACCACTGGTCCATTGTAATGCATCAACACCAAAAGTACTCATCATTGCTGCTGAGTTAACAGATACCAATAGATAGTTGTCTGGTAATAAATCAACATTTGGGAAAATAAACTCAATACCTTCGGTAAAATAAAATCCTTCAAGATTTACAGTTTCATCACCATTATTATATAATTCAAGGAATTCGAGTGAATCTGTTCCTGACTCAGGTGGATTATACATAATTTCGGTAATTACAATTTCCGGCATAATGTACTCTTCCAAAATTGAGAAGAAATCATCACTTGCATCAAATGGATTATCATCATCCATATTAGTGATTTGAATTTTATAATCACTAGCTACTTCCGCTCCAAATACTGACCATGCAAAAGATTGATTCGTCACAGGTAAATTTGAAACAATGAGGACAGGATCTACACCTTCTTGAAGTAGTTCAATCTTTATACTACCATCCCAGTCTTCAACTGTCCACTCAATATCAAATACAGAGCCTAATTCAATGAGTTCGCCACCATTAGGTGCAGTTAATACAATAGGGAAGTTAAATGCTCCCGGTGTACCACCATCTTGATTACTTGGCGCCCAACTTTCGGCCAATGAATTATCTAAGTCAGGGTGAATTAATGATAAAGTTGGTCCGTCGCCATCAGGTTCAGTTGGCCATGGATCATAATCATCATAAACTACAATATCAACAAGAATGTATGAAGGATTCCATACTCTTACGGCATCACCGCCATTATTTAGGGCGAAATTACCTGTTCCATCATAATCAGGAGTAAAAGGGAAAGCTCCACCTGTTGCTATTGAAATTGTGAAAAATCCACCTGGGGCAATACTATAGCCTGCAGGTATTATAATATGCGTATGTGATGCATTATTATCACAAATATCATAATTCTCAAGATCAATAGTTTGATCAGTATTATTGTATAACTCAATCCATTCTTCATCAGTTCCTGGAGAGTTATACATAATTTCGTTAATAACAAGATCAACAACATCAGGTACAGTCCATGTTAATGTTTGAGCTGTTTGATCAGGAATTGTAAACTGCCAGTTACCAGCAACCCAGTTGCTTTCACTATCATTTACTCCCCATTCCCATGTATTTGAGCCAGCATCAACAACTAGATCTTGCTGACATGTCCAAATGTTATCATCGGCTGTAACATCACCGTGAGTACCATCATCATAAAATTCGGAATGTTCCATTCCACCACCCCATGAAGGATCGTACTGTCCATTTCCGTCCCAACTTCCTTTTAAGAAGAAGCCATCATAGTTCATATTTGTAACATCATTAACAATAAATGTTATTGTTGCTGTTGGAGGAGGAGGTCCTGAAATTGTAGTTGTATTATTAGGGAAATCATATGTAAAAGTAGTTGGCGTAACTCCATCTGTTTCAAACGCAACATTTCCACCAGTACTTTGATCCCAATTATGATTTAAGGTAACTTTACCTTCATAATTACCAGCAGGAATTGTTAGAACAAGTTCGAAAATATCATCACCATCTGGATCCGTCATTTCGCCCATTAATTCTGCAGGATCCCAATCAGTACCACCAATAGCTGACAAGAAGCTACCAGCAACAACTGGATTCAAATGAGTAACCAAGTCTGCAGTAGTATTTGTTTTCCATGTAACATTTTCAGTAGCTGTTAAAATAACATGCTGATTATTTCCTGGGTAATTTGGATCGCCCCATGTATCACCTTCAATTACTTTGTATTCGTGATCACCGGCATCAAGAGACTTGGTTAACTCATACAATCCATTTGCGTTAAGAGCCATAACATAATCTGGATCTGTAGTACTCCAACCAGTCATTGATCCAACAATACGTGCGTCGGCAGGTCCGGTAGAAAGTATATCTGCTTGATTTCTTGGGTTTATACTATAATAGGGTCCTGAGTTATACCA
>JASFZK010000162.1:0-7187 GCA_045267845.1 Bacteroidota bacterium
TTTTTTCTTAGCACCTCTTTTCTAATTTTTGTTTGATGATAATTGAAAGGTGAAGCAGCAATATTTATCATTAAATCAGGATTTTGTCCCATTAGCTTATCCATTGGATTGATTGTATATAATGGATTATCCTGTACATTCCATAAATCTTCACAAATAGTGATAGCTATCTTTTTACCAAGGTATTCAACAATGTTAAATGTATTATTTGGTTCGAAATATCTATTCTCATCAAAAATATCATAGTTGGGAAGTAGAGTTTTGTTTATTATGGATTTAATTTTGCCATCAGCCAAAAATGCTGCCGAATTAAATAGCGGTTTACCCTTATCGTTTGTATTAAATGTAGGAAGCCCAACTATTGCAGCTATAGATGTACAATATTTGGAAATGGTAACTACCGAAGACAAACATTCTTCAATAAAATTATTAAACTCTAAAAAATCGCGAGGAGGATAACCTGAGATTGCAAGTTCAGAAAATACCACAATATCAACTCCTTCTTCTTCGCCTTTCTTAATTCCATCAATTATTTTTGATGTATTACTTTCAAAATTACCAATATGATAATTAATTTGTGCTAATGCTATCTTCATAAAAACTTTAAACTTAAACTATTAACTAGAATAAAATACTTACATCAAGTTGCACAAAACTATTTCTGCCATTATTTCTAACCGTGGGGTCCACGGCACTATTTCCTTTAAGAACATTTATAAATGCATTGTCATATACCAAACCAACACGCATATATGTAGACCCTTGAATTGGGATTTCAACACCAGCGCCAAGTATTAACGACTCGCGAGTTGCCCGTAGTTCATCATAAATGTTGGGAGTATCTTCAATTATATCGCCACCATTATCAGGAGTAAATTCATCATTAGCTTCGGCAGTAAGAAGTATGCTTAAGCCAAAACCAATCTGACCATAATATCTTAGCTTTTTAATTTGGTTAGTTTTCATCGTAAAGATAAATGGTAACTTTATATATTTTGTACGATAGTTTCGTTTCAAATTCCCACTAGTTTTAACTGATGTTGATTCATCTTCATAAATAGCAGGGTATGACATTGTTCCATTTAGGTAAAGTACATCAAATCCGGTGGTAAACGAATAGTTTTGCATAATATAAATATCGGCAATAAAACCCCATGAGCCTCCAAAGTTAGCTCCATCGTTATTATAATCATCAGCAGATGTGTTGAACCACCCAATATTTGCTCCGGCTTTAAAACCGAACTGAAACGGCTTATGTTGTGCAGTTATATTTAAGGATAGTAATATCAGTAATAGGAAAATAACTCTTTTTATAACCATGATATTTAGTTTTTAAACACTACAAAGATAATTAATCATATAAAAGAATGTATATACATAAGTATTTTTGTTTACTTTTGAATAATAATCAAAAAAAACATCATGAAAAAAACAGCATTAATTATTTCTGCAATACTCCTTGTGACTACTATTCAGGCACAATTGCACTTTGGTCCTCAGATTGGTTTTAACGCGTCTAAACTTACTCTTGATACTAAGGATATAACAACAAACCTTGGTACTAACTTTTTGTTTGGTGCTTTTGTGCGCATAGGCGAAAAAATATATGTACAGCCTGAGGTAAACTGGATGACTGCTGGTAGTGTATTTAAATATCCATCAATAAGTTGGGAGGGAACAGACCTAAGCCCTGTTGAGCAAGATGTAACTGTTAGTTCAATACAGATACCGGTTACTGTAGGGTGGCGTATTATTAACCTCACAGTTGTTAATATAAGGGTTTTTACCGGTGCTGCTGCAAATATAATTACAAATAAAACCATAAATACAACAGATACTGATAACAGCATTGGTAAGGGGCTAATTGAGCCATTAACCGATGCAAATATTAGCGACATGACCTGGCAGTATCATATTGGTGCAGGTGTTGATGTTCTTATGTTTGCTCTCGATGTTAAATATACAGGAGCTTTTAGTAACATTCTTGATGGAAGTATTAAATATGATGCTGAAACACATTCGGTAAGCTCATCAACAAATATGTTTGTTGTTACACTTGGGTGGAAGATATTTTAGATAATTTTTATTGTTAAATCTTCTTAAGAAGAATTAAAAAATGTCAGTACTTTTGTATTGACATTTTTTTTTGATTATGATTAAAATTAACCCAGCATTCATATACATTATTCTCGCATTTTTGCTTCTTCAAGCATGCGATAACAGTTCATCAAAAGGGCCTAGTGTAGATAGCTCATCTCTTGAAGAAGTTGATGTTAAAATTCATAGATATGGAAAAGCCTTGTCAGAGACTGATACGGCTAATTTTCTTAATGATGTGAGTAAACTTCAGGATGAGTTTGTATTATTTATAGGTAGTGATAGTTATACATTTGAGCGATTAGTACCTTTGTATGAATACGTTACAGATACTCAGATTATGTTGTTAAGTGATAGAGTAATGGAGTTGTATCCAAATTTAGCACAAGAAGAAACAGAACTTTCTGATGCATTTAGTAGGTTTCATTATTTTTTCCCAGACCTGAAGATTCCGGTTGTTTATAGCTATATCTCTAACTTGTACCACGAAAAACCTGTAATTGTTGACGACTCGGTTGTTATTATTGCATTGGATATTTATTTGGGAGAAGATTTTACAGGGTATAGGAGTTTAGGTCTTCCGCATTACAAAATAAGATGTATGACATCGGATAACATAATCATTGATGTAATGAAAGCAATGTATGTTAGTGAACTTGCGCCACGAGGAAGTCAAAAAACCCTTGTTGACAGAATGGTTGCGGCAGGGAAGTTATTGTATTATTTGGATGCTGTACTTCCTAGAGTTCCCGATAGCCTCAAAATATGTTACAATAGTACTCAAATGGATTGGATTGAAAAACACAAAACTAATGTTTGGGCATTTTTGGTTGAAAATAAACTGTTTTACTCCGCCGATTATAAAATTCAAACCAAACTTATTCAAGATGGCCCTTTTACAACTGGCTTCACAAACGATTCACCTCCAAGGCTAGGTATTTGGCTTGGTTGGCAAATTGTACGTAAATATATGGATGAGCATCCAGATGTAAGTATTGATGAGCTTATTAAAAATACGGATAATCAAGGCATATTTAATCAATCAGGTTATAAACCATAGAAATGAATTTTATCAATATTTTTTAAGCTTTTGCATCACGTTATTATAATTTTATATATTTGCCCCATGAATTTGATAATAAATAACAATTGTTGGTGGCGTAATAATTTTTTCCAAAGGGAAGATATTATTATGTAGTAACTATTTGTTATAGTAAATATAGTAAGCCGTCCCGTTTTAATAATGGGACGGCTTTTTTTTATGTTATAAATCTGATAAAATGAAAAATGAAGTGCAATACTGGATAAGGAGAACAATTTTTCGATGGCAATGGTTGTGGAAAGAATCTGAAAAATAATAAAGAATAATTGTAATATCAATAAAAGTAAAAACTAGAAAAATGGAAACAACTATAATAGAAAACGGAATTAAGACAAAAAAATTTGAATCGAAAAACGGAATGTTTGGTAATTATGGGGGAATGTATGTTCCTCCGGTACTTGAAGAAAAGCTAAAAACATTAGCCGCATTTTTCGAAAAGACAATAGTAACTGATGATTTTGAAAAGGAATATATCTATTACCTTAAATCATTTGTGGGAAGACCGTCACCATTGTATTATGCTCATAATCTATCAAAAATTATCGGCTCCAAAATTTATCTTAAACGTGAAGATCTCAATCATACAGGTTCACACAAAATTAATAATACTATCGGACAAATATTACTTGCAAAACGAATGGGGGCCACAGAAATTGTTGCCGAAACCGGAGCTGGTCAGCATGGTGTAGCAACCGCAACAGCTGCAGCTTTATTCGGTATAAAGTGTAAAGTATTTATGGGGGTAAAGGATGCCGAAAGACAAAAAATGAATGTGAGTAGGATTAAACTTCTTGGGGCTGAGTTAATATTAACCCACGAAGGACGAGGTACCCTTAAAGATGCTGTTGATGCTGCGCTTGGGTATTATATTGAAAACCCTGATGTATATTATTTGCTTGGGTCTCAGGTTGGTCCACATCCGTATCCAACAATGGTTGGGTATTTTCAAAGTGTAATTGGTAAGGAAGCAAAAAAACAAATACTGGAAGTTGAGGGCCGTTTACCCGATAATGTAATTGCGTGTATTGGTGGAGGTTCCAATGCCATAGGGCTATTTGGCGATTTTTTGTACGACGATAGTGTTGCCATACATGCTGCAGAAGGTGGTGGTGAAGGACCCGAATTAGGCAAAACAGCTGCTACATTGAGCATGGGTAAACCTGGCGTTTTTCAGGGAACATTTTCCTATGCATTGTCTGATGAAAATGGGGATGTGTATCCTACTTACTCGATTGCAGCTGGGTTAGATTACCCAGGTGTTAGTCCGCAACATGCATTACTTAAAGACAGTGGGAGGGCAAATTATCATTTAATTACTGATGCAGAGGCCATAGAAGCATTTAAATTACTTTCAGCAAAAGAGGGTATTATTGCTGCCATTGAATCTTCGCATGCAGTTGCACTTGCCATGAAATTGTTGGCAGGAAAAAAAGATGAAATTAGTATCATCAATCTATCTGGAAGAGGTGATAAAGATGTTGAACGAGATTTAATGTAAAGCTACAAAACCTATGTTGTTTGAGTTTATTTAAGTAAATAGACTCAGACAGCAACTTCTTTTTTTGCCGGTTTACCTTTTTTATATTCACCCATCACAGTTACTTCCTTAGTTTTACGGTAGTGTACTGCTGATTGTTTCATTTCTTCAAAAGAATCAGTGCGAAGTTTAATGCCTGATCGTGAACCTTTAGTTCTTACTTCAATATAAAAACCATCTCTCAGTTTCTTTGGTCGTGTTGGAGGTCTGCCCATAATTGTTTTGTGTTTGTAAAGCAGAAAAATGTCAAATAACTATTTTCTACGAATTTAAATGTTAACGCAGTATTAAAATCAAATATTGTACCAAATTTTAGCAGAGGATGAATATTATGTTAATAAATCTTAATTAGTAAGGTTTTTACATTTTCGTAACTAATCGGTGTATTCAATATACTACATATCAAGCAATGCAAAGATAGATATTTATTTTTGTGGTACTTTGTGCAATTCTTAGTGATACTTTGTGGTTAAATTTTACCACGAAGGTATGCAAAGTACATCACGAAGGTGCACTAATTATTTAGTAATTAAAATAATAATAAATTGAAAGGATTGTTGACTTAACACTCATTAGTTACATATTTTCAAATATATTTTGAAATATAAAATATACAGAAGGGACTTTGATACTCTATTGAGGATACTTTATTTTTTCATTTCAGGGCTAATAATTATACGAACATCTTGTTTGTAAGCAACAACAAATGCATCACTGACACCCATGTTTTTTATGATATAGCTGTTATTTAAAGCTTCTCTGTAAGTGTTATAACTACCAGTGGAATATCGGTATATCCCATCTTGATAGTTTTCGTAAATATCTCCTGTAATATTGTATTTTTCTCTAAGGTATTTGAATGATGGCATTTTAGTGCGAGTTGCAAAAACTTGTACACGATAAATAATTCCAGATGGAATATCTACTTTTTTCTCAATTGGCGCGACAATTAAAATTTGTCGGGGTGAAGAGGAACTTGTGCTGCTTTTACTACTAGAGTTTTTTTGATAATTGTATGGTAAAACTGGTTTCAGCTGATTAGTATTTTGGGTTCGGTTATTAGAGCGTTTAGATTTGCTCTTGGCTTTATTATTTATAAAATATGAAACACCGATTGATGTATATAACAACTGGTCATATTTAAATCCATCTCGCCAAACATCCACATCATCATTAATTATGGTTCTTAAATTCATTTCAAAATTTAATGCCCAATTATCGTTAAACATATAGTTAATGCCCAAAGCTACAGGAATTACAAATGCTCCTTTTTTATAATTTCCAGTTCCAATTGTATCACCACTGTATTTTATATTCCCAGTTATCGAATCGGTTAATGTCGTATTCCATGTGCCATAACCAGTTCCAATAATACCATAAATTGAAACTTTCCTATTGCTTGGTCCCCAGAATAAAGTATTAAAATCTACCAATAGGTTTATATTTCCATCAAAATAATTTCCGGTAAGTATAAAGTTAGTGGGAATGCCAGTTGTGCGTTTGTCTTTTGTGCTTTTTATACCCGTGTACCAGAGGTTTATCCCTAGCCCAAAAGCCGGACTAAGATATTTTCGTGCAGTAATTCCTGTTGCAAAAGATATTTCGCCCGAGAATTTTTTAAAATAGCCATTGCTGCTAACATCACCATAAAACTCAGTAAAACCGAGATTGTAATTAAATTGCCAATCTTTAGTAGCACAAGTTTTGCCAGTTTTGGTTGTTTGACCAGCCACATCAAGCAATAGTACAACGATAAAAAGTGTAAATATTATTTTGGTAATACTTTTATAGGGCATCTGAAATCACCTTTTCTTATTGGTCACAATAATCAGTTATAAAATCATGGGCCTGCCCGAAGCCAAGCTCAAGTGCTTTATTCCAATCTTTACAGGCACCATTCATATCATCTAAGTAAAACTTTGCAACACCACGATTAAAATAGTTCCTAACCCAGTTAGAATAATCCATAATATCTTTGGGCTGAATATCAATTGCTCTGTCAAAATCACTAATTGCATCTCCGTATTGATGCATTTTACTTCTGGCATTACCCCTAAATGAAAATATTAAGAAGTCTTCTGGATTGGGATTATCCTTAAGTGCTTTATTAAAATAATCAATTGCATTTGGCCAGTCACCCATTTGATATTTTAATATACCCCAATTATAATTATTTTCATATGCGCTTAGTGGGGTTAAATTACTAACATTCTCAGTAACATCTAATACATATTCCTGAGCATCACGTATAAACGATTTAAATCTGAAAAAATTAGTTTCATAAAATGTGACTTCAAAATTCCTTTCCCAGTTTGATGGCGCCGTGTAATAACTTGCTAAAAATTCTCTGTTAAAGGATTTTATAAGTTTAAAACGTACAACTTCGTCATCTCCATTTTTAATGGGAAAAACAGCAAAAATAATATTCCAGTCGTTAACGATTTCACCTCG
>JASFZK010000163.1:0-9691 GCA_045267845.1 Bacteroidota bacterium
TCCCAAAACTAACCGTAGGTTTAACAATAAATGAACTTATAATTATCGCAAATATAGAGTTAATTATTTTATGTTGTATATCCTTATGTTTAAGCTGAGCAAACTAGTGTCATAATATCTATCAATGTACATCCGAACACTAATTCTATTTCAATACTTCAGAATTATTTTATTATAATTTTTTTGTGCTCCAACCAAGCAAGTCACCTATTACTGTTTATCCCCGGTCTCTATTAAATTTGGGAAAGCTTTATATATGTAAAATCTGATTGAAGCAATTGGAAAAACGGAAACCTCATCCGATCCCACGAAAAAAGCACATTACATTTTAAAAAAACAAAGCTCGCGACATTTTATGTAACCCATAAACATGCTTAGGCTAAGGTTGGTGACGGTTTAACTTATTTACTACATACTTTTATGTAACAGTCATCCAACCTGCCTTCGCACGTTGTAGGAATAGCCTACAATAATTTTCACTAGGCGCACCAGATGCCGAAATAAATCCTGGGGTACAGGTAGATACACATGAACACATATGATAGCATAACTTACTTTGATGAAGGTATAGAAGAGCAATCGCAGCGTTGGCTTAGCGTATTCGATGAAACCCTTGACGATAGTTTCTGGCATGGGTATGCAGAAGAAATCAAAAGTAGCAATCCTAAGTACTACGAGCGGGAGCTATGGTATTTCCTATCGCTTTACGGTGAACATTAACCCTATGTTTTTGCTCAAATTCTGACCTTTTAAAAACAGCGAACCCCTCCAAAACGCTTTATTGAAGGGGCTTTCGGGCATATTCACCCAGGTAACTTCTAACAGTTTCCTTAGTAAGTATTAAAAACTACTAGGGTGAGTCAGGGAAATAATCTATACCTATCTCATTAACATATTCATCGTAGCTTCGAATAACTTTGTTGAGCTTCTTAACCTTTATCAAACTTCCATCAACCGTAACCTGATGCTGTATGAAAATTAAGAATAATGAGTATATCATCTCTGCAAATTCATTTGAGCCACTGATTCTACCCACAGATTTCATGATAGCATCAATCCATTGGGGCTTTTGATACATATGACCTATATACCGTTCAATTGAGTCCAAAACTTTATCTACCGCTCTTACATTACTACTGTTCTGTATGAAGTATAGCTTAACTTTCAATGCATTCACTACATCTCTGTTCTTGGTTTTCGAGCTAAGGATTGTTCTGATGGATTCCTCATTATGATCTCTGTGAAATGCATATGCAGCTGCTATAATTCGAGCAACCCCTATTCCTGCTTCCTTTGCTTTTGTCGATAGCAATAGAAGCTTTTCCTGATTGTGGTTTGAAAAATAGGGTGTATGTGTAGTTATTGATTTAGCTCTACTAGATTTGGAACTCTCAATTAGATATGAAATATAATTCCAATTTAGTTTATCGTATCTCATAAATGATGTAAGTTGGATGATGCTTATATGCATTTGAGAAACCAATTTTATGATATTTTGCTTAACTTCAGTTTTGCGATTCTTTGCACTGGCTGATATCACTGGGTCAATATCATCATAGTAGTCAACTTCAATTCCTGAATTCATTTCCTCCACAATTTGGATTGTACATAAACCATGAAGCTTTCCATAGCCATCATATTCAGTTTTTGCTGCAAGGCATTTATTTAAAACAATATCACCTTGGTAGAGATCATACTTATCTCCAAAGGTTTTCACTAAGCTTTCCTTATCAAGCTTATTATGATTTGAAATATTATCAATCATCAACTGTGAAGTAGCTATTGTGCTACGTATCATTTTATCCTTCATGTACTCAGCTGGAGTTTCTTCCTCAGGATCAAACTGTTCACCATAATTGTTGTAGACATAGAAATATTTACCCTTATAATTTCTTGTTCTGCCCATGTATTGAATGAATCCGTAAGGGTCAAACTGTCCAACGAGGAATACTGCATCAATATCGTTATCCTTGATGTTTATTCCAGCTTGGGCAACCTTGTTCATCATTAGAATATTAACACCTTCTGGAATTTTACTGGTTTTAACCATTTTGTTCCACTTGGCCTTAGCTCTTTTCATCTTCTCAGGTCGGTTCAGAATCACTATATTAATGGTCTTGCTAAGTTTATCAACCTCATCTTTTAACTTGTTCTGGGTTCCAATATTGGGAGTGTAAATAACTACCTTTTTAAACTTCTCATCTACAATATGTTTTGCAAGAGTAGCTGCTGTGTTGTTACGAATTAATATTGGTATAACTACTTTTTGAGGAATTGCTTCTGAAGTAATCTCAACGGAAACATCAATATCAAGAAGGTCATTAATTACCCATGATGATGGTGTTGCTGAGAAACCTATTATCGGAACATTAGCATTGATAATTTCTCTAATTGATCTGTCGTAATTAGCTTTACCATCAGTGATTAGTACATGGGACTCGTCCATAATTACAATTGTCGTTTTTGGATCCAACAACTTGAAATCTTTTGCTGTTATCCCATCAAGATCAGTAAAAGATTTGTTGATCAATTGATGAGCACTGTCATATGTACTGATAACAGGATGGTCAAGATCTTCCGCACGAAACTTGAGTTTTGTTCCAGCGTTGTACTGGAAGGTTTTTATGTTTAGTTGTTTAAGGTCATGTTGCAACTGATTCATTAAAGCAATCTGAGGTACAATGATTAAAATCTGATGAGTTCCTATAAACCTTTTTACAGTTTCCATTATAAACTCCGTTTTACCAGTTCCCGTTGGAGCAGAAATATGAATCCTCTGATTTCTTTTAATTGTCTGTGAGATTAGTTTATGAAGTTCTTTATCATTTCTTCTAATGTACTTTTGGATTTGCTTTTTTACCGTCTTCATACCATTCAGTTTTTGATGTGGTTACTTTTTTAACTACACCTTTTCGCACAAGGGCTCTGAAACCTTGCGGTCCTAATTCCATCATCTCACATGCTTCCTTCATGTTCCTAGCTGTACGCTTGTCAGGTAATAAATAGTAATGTATTTGTTCTTTGTTATCCATAATTCTTAATTCTTGATATTTGCTCAATTGAGCTGTGAAGTCGTTTAATTATTTTTCTAAACACCATACTCCTGGTGCTGCCCTTGAAAGTGGCACAAATTGCTAACCACATTTCCATACTCTCATCATCCAATCGAACAATGATCTGTTTCTTCTCTTTCATATTATTATTATTATTATTTTCCGACCTCAAGTGAAGTCAAATGAAGATTTAATTAGTGGAGTTAATAGGGTTGATAATTTGGACCCTTATATATATTTTAGTTATTTTTTAAATAAGATGTGAAATTATGAGCCTAAATTCACCTACTCAAATACAGTAAAATTGCCAAAATCGCTCTCTAGGTATATCTTACTGGCACATAAAAAAACTTTAACTTTTTTCATCGCAAAGCGTAAAAACACGAGTTTTCACCAAATTATGTGAGTTTTTATAAAAAGTTGGCCTCCTAATATGCGTTCTCATACATTATCTAAAACTTTTTAATGTATGCTACAAAATGATGTTACGAATGAAAAAGTAACGATACAATAACCAAATTTAGACTATGGGTTATAATTGAAAACTACGCAAAATATTCAAAATGTATATTAGCTGTTTTAAGCTATTTTATGATGAAATGGATGGTAATACTTATCAATGGAGATCGTTTAAAAAGTATCAATACAAGGACTCAAAAATACGACTTTAGGATATCTGATGAATATAGGGAAGCGGTAGAAGTATTAGAAACAGGAAATAAGGAGTTCAAACTCCTCGTCAAGCAATTTTGCCGCCAGACCCAACAGAAAGACACCGTCACTCTTATGTCCAAGGTTGATAAAAATCAAGTCTGTCACCAAAATATGCTGCTCCAACGGTCGTTTTCACACGATTCTCCCGATATTCCCGAAGAGCTTCCTTCGGTAGCACATCGTAAACATCTACGAATCTTATAGTTAGAGCGGCCTGCTGGTCGGGCAACCAAGCATATCCTATGTATCTTCCAGTCGGATTACATCCTCCTTCTGGAAGAGTTGCCCTCAACCGCAAAAAGGCCGCAGAATTAGTTACATGAAAATTATCTCATACAAATTCGTTTTCTTTTAAGTCTAAATAATATTTAACTAGTTCATTGCTTAATATATATTCAGTATTGCTTCCTAGCGAACTGGTTTGAGAAGTTTTATTAAGAAATTCTGATAATAGCCTAATAACCATTTCATTTTCAGGTTCATCTTGCACAATTTGAAAATCATCTTTGTGATACTTAATTAGAAAGTTAGAAATACTAAGAAGAATAAAAAATAGTGCTACTGTATCGGCTTTTGATGTATTTTTAAACATTAAGCTTGGGTAATCTGTCATGTAGGGATAGTAGAATTTTTTATAAATTATTGTTATTCCGTTAGAGAGTATATCATTAATATTGTTAATCCATTTATCCCCTAATTCTTGCCTGCTACTGAATATACCTTTTTTTGGTACTTTCCCCCATAATTTAATAAAGGGCAAATCGCTATTAGAAAAAATATGTTTTACTGTATATAAAATACTTCCAGAATACATTAATAAATTAAAATATTCTGTATCAGGTTTTGGTGAACTATTCATTAAAGCCTCTTTATAATATCTTTTAAATTCATACTTGTTTCTATCCGAAAGGTTAGATAGTGCATCTTCATCAGTAATTGCAATAAAGTATACATTAATTAATATACGAAGATTATTAAACACTATATTCTTAATCTTTTCTCTTTCTGTAGGTATTAAATCTGAATTGAAATAGTCTTTTAAATGTGGTGATGTAAATGTACTTAGCTCTTTTATACTATAAATTGACAAATTATCACTATTTTCAATTTTCTCCCGTAATCTTCTATACTTGGACTCATTGTTGTTACTTATTTTAGGTTCCATTTTCTTTTATGTAGGTTAATAAATTTTTTGCTTTTATGTTATCTCCAATGGATGATTGGTAATTTGCGCTTCTGCTATACCTATACTCTTTATTGTTCTGTGTATCTACAAGTGTTAAAAAGTTACTATTTCCTGCTCCTCCTACAAATCCAATCTTTAGATTTTCAATTAGTATTACAGCATTGTCATATGTAATATCTATTTTATTTATCCATAAATTGCGTCGCGGTCTAATTGATACAAAATACTTTGAAAACTGTAGATTAGCAACCTTAATTTTACCGTAATTATTTATCATTTTAATGGAGTGTTGTAGATATCCAACGTTTAAAAATGGTAGTATTTCAATAAAAAGCTTATTCAGTAAATCAATTTCTCTAGACTTAGATTTTACTGAAAATATAGTTCTAGTTACATTAATCCCTATTCTACTATTTATAGTTTTGATTATTAAATCTGCCCCTCCGTTACCATTAAAATATTCATGTCTAAAATCAAAATCATTTACATCCTCCCATTTAATAGTTATGAAATTATATTTAATACAATTATTATCAATTTCAATTTTATTATTATTAATGTAATAATCTCTATTTATCATTATTAATGCGTGTTTTACACAAGAAATAAGGTTAACAATATTTATGCTATATAACGCAAATCTACACAAATAATCAATAAAGCAACGTATCTGTTGACACTAATTTAATATTTATTACGCAATCTTTACGTATGCAGAAAGATGCGTTTCTAATAAAGCTTGGTAAACAAATTGTAAGTATCCGAAAATCTAAGGGTATGACTCAGCAAGACCTAGCTCACGCATGCTTTAAGGAAAGGCAAAGTATCGAACGAGTTGAAAACGCAAAAACAAATCCTACCGCATATTACCTAAATGAAATTGCTGAGGCGTTGGATATTTCGCTTAGTGAATTGATGGACTTTTGATAAATATCGCAAAGTTTCTATACTCATCAATAACATCACCAAGTTTGCCTTCCAATGAAATTCTTCATTCAACTCGCAGACGGCGAGCGATGATTAGTGGTTTATCGTTACAGTATTGGTGCGTGCCGCACTTTATTCAATAGTTTTCTTTGGTTTCACAATTGTTCAAATTTACTAATTCTTTTTCTGTGAAAAAGAAACTGCGGCATGCACTATATTTGTTGTTGTGGCCAGTTAATTCATTTTCTTTGAAATCTGTTTTTCAATTCATGTTTCAATTTTAATTCAAGTACACTTATTTCTTTTCTACTTGTATTGATTTCTATTTCTTCAATTTTCTGATTCGAATTTATTGATAGTTTAAACCGAGGAAGATAAAAAAAGAATCCCCCTAAAAAAGAAATAAATAATTCCAATTCAATAGTAGCTCTTGAAAAAGATATTTCATTAATATACTCTTCTAACTCCAGAATTACAATTGAATCAAGTTCGACTGTTTTGGTATATGTTGGAATAAATAGGAAGTTTTTTTTAATTATTTTCAGTTTGTTTTTCTCAAAGCATATATATGTTGTTCTATTTATTATAAGAGTTAATAATAATAACCCGATTATAATTGAAAATCCGAAAACATTTATTTGAATATTGATTATTAAAATGATTATCAAAACAATTACTAATATCCAATGAAAGATTATCGAATTATTTGGTCTTGTTTTTATCATATTTTTCGGTTTTTAATTGGCCACAACGGTTTGAATATGGGGCGTTTGGCATTTTGAAACGCTTCATTTTCAAGTTAAGATTAATGTTTTTTATTGCTATAATATTCATATTTAGTACTATCTGCCAAATGCCCTATATTTTTTGTTGTGCGTTCGTGCTTTTCCTTTTTGTTATTATTTTCAAGTCCGAATACAAATAAATTGAAGCAATTACCATCGCTCCAACTCCTGCTCCTTGGGTTTTCCAATTCACAGGGTTAAAAATCATATAAATTCCAAAACCAATGAGGAATATACAGAATGGATAAGCAATAAGTCGGATTGCAATTTTTTTAAATGTCCATTCTTTTTCAGGTTTTTCAATTTTTTCTTGAACTGGAATATCTTGTTTTACTTCTTTTAGGTTTTTCAGAAAGGTCACAATGTTCCTTTTGTTCCAACCAAATGAAGCAACAGAACTCATTTTATTTGGGTCGCAAATACTGTTTAAGAATAGTCTGTCTTTGTCTTTGATTATAGTTATCATTTCTCCCCAACTTCCTGTCCAATTCCAAGGTCGATATGCTCTAAATATGTTTTTATTGTTCAATTCAATTTGCCATTCATATTCCTTAACTGTCCGTTGGATTGCTTCCTGAAATTCTTGTTCCGTAAAATTGAATTTTATTTCTTTAAATCTTAGTTGCCTTTTTTGAATAAAATAAAATGCAATCGCTGGAATAATCCAAGGCCAAGCAATTGAAATAATCTCGTCCGCAGTCATAACTCCGTCATATGTTTTTGTAATATAAATTTCAATTAAACTATAAAGCATAAACGTTGGAATAAGCAGAATGAACAGGACAATAAAGTAATGGTCAAGTATTTGCCAACGACTTAATTTTAGTCGTTTTTGTTGCTTCATTATGTCTATTATTTTCTTATTCATTGGTTTTTTTCGCATGACGCACAACGTATGTGTATGTGTATATTACTTTTATTTACCTAATCTGTTATTTTCACAGACGCCTTGTTAGTAAGCTTGTTAGAGTCTAAAAAGCAGTCTAACGGACTGGAGATATTTGCAAGAGATTTTTTTGATACATGCGTGTAAATCTCAGTTGTTTTGCTGCTTCCATGCCCTAATAATTCCTGAATATATCTTAAATCTACTCCGTTTTCCAATAAATGTGTTGCGAAGGAATGTCGTAAAATATGTGGAGTCACCTCAATAGAAACTTCTGCCTTCTTTCCAGCCCTTTTTACGACCTTACCAATACTTGATCCTGAATATTGCTTTCTTTGTGGCCCTTCTATAACCCAATAGTTTGGCTTATGTATTTCATAATAATTTGGTAAAAGTTCGTTCATGTACTTTGATAAAATTGTTTGTCTATCCTTCTTCCCTTTTCCTCCACGTACAAATATCATCATTTTATCTGAAACAATATTTTTTCCTCGGTGAGAATCAATTGACAATTTTATATTCGGTTTAGGGCTCAAGATTAAGCGATTTGTTTAGCAGACTCCAAATATACTAAAATCCTGATTACTTCGGCATCTGTATTTATTGAAGGAATAACCAGTAATATCCATAAAGAGCAATATTCACCTGATTTTACACCAAATCATATGCACTGAACCCTGTAGTGCAAGTTCTGTCTCAGGTCAGCATGTCCAACCCTCTATAAGCACTGAGGACACACCGGGGTGATACAACTCACCCTACCAACTTGTAACACTTACTAAGGTAAAACATACAAACTACCTGGGTTGAGTTGCTTTATCGTAGTGTTAGTAGGGCATACGGAGGTAGTAAGTGTAAATTCTGCTGTGGCAATCGAACAAAA
The DNA here is from genome assembly GCA_045267845.1 of Bacteroidota bacterium. Classification (GTDB taxonomy): domain Bacteria; phylum Bacteroidota; class Bacteroidia; order Bacteroidales; family F082. Next base: position 8,435 of record JASFZK010000163.1, read on the forward strand.
CATGTGTGTGTACAGGGGCTATTTTGCCGTTTGGGAGTAATCGTGATTAATAAGGCTTACTTAATACTAGGTCAATAAGCATTTTTGAGTCGTAGTGTTATAGGCATAACGAAACTGTGTGGTATGACGAGTGTAGTTGCTAACGATAATGATTAGTAGATCTAAGTGCCACGCATTTAATGTTAAAATAACTCACGTAGGAGGCGTATGAAAGGTCGTGAGGTCGTGAGAAGGGCATTTAAATCCTATACTCTAAATTTATACAAGCGCTACGCATGCTTACTGCATCATTAATGCTCTTCTTCTGCCCATAATCCGCCGCACAGACCATTAATGTACGGCAGTATTGCGCTTCGCTGACAAAATCAGGTTTCAATTGGAGAAGGTGGTTAGGTTGATGTTTGAATTTTGTTCCAATTATATTTGAATTGATTCAATTACTTTATTTGTAATATCATCTATTTCATTATTCCCAAAACTTGATAAGTATGTTTTAGTTGTTCGAAGGTCTGAGTGACCCAGTCCCTGTGATATCATTTCAATGCTGAAATTATTTTGTCGGGCTAAATTTGCCCATGTATGTCGTGCTGTATAAAATGAAAAATCAGGTATGCATATTTTCTTAGCTATTCTTCTATATGCTGAATTAATACTCCTATTTGATAACCGAATACTGTGTTTAATATTATACCCTTTTCTTAATATTGGAAAAATATAATCGAGTTCGCTCTTACCATTATATTTGTTAATTATCTGTTTCATTATGCTATTTATTGTAATTTGAGTAGCTCCATTTGTTTTTGCTCTATGGAATAGTATCGTTCCGTTAATGATATTCTTTGGTATTAGCTGAGCAATATCGGTATGATTCATCCCTCTAGCTAAGAAGCTAAATATAAAAATATCTTTTGCAAAATCCTCAACTGAACCGATGACTGGTTCAAAATCAAATAACTTTTTAAGTTGGGTCTGGGTCAATGTAGGTTTGTTTGATCTAGTTTCTAATCTTTTAATATTGAACTTTAAGAAAGCTGAAGTTATTGGCTTATCAATGGAATTGTAGTAGTGGTAGGTTAAACTTCTGAGATTTCTAAAATGGATGCTCATTGTGTTTCCACTAATTTCTGATTTTAGTAAATGTTGTTCAAAAGCTTTTAGAAAATTAAATGTGATTTCATCAAAGACTAGTCTATTCTTTAGCAGAAAGCCTTCAAGAGTTTTCTGTGTATAAATATAAGTTAGTGCTGTACCATCTTT
>JASFZK010000164.1:0-21585 GCA_045267845.1 Bacteroidota bacterium
TGGTAAAAATCTATTAATTTTTGAAGTAGCACACAATTATATAGTTGATTTCTTAAATTGGGATATCAATCATCTTAAAGAGCAGCCTTCTGTTTTGCATAGCACTGAATCCAAACTTGTTACCAGTATTAAAAACGATTCAAAAACCATAAACTTCAAAGGATATATAGATAGAATTGATAGTAAAAACAATAGCAAAACCATCAGAATAATTGATTACAAAACTGGTAAAGTAGACCCCAAAGATTTAGATATAAAAAGTATTGACGAAATTACTTCCAACCCCAAATATTCAAAAGCTTTTCAGGTAATATTTTACGCATGGCTTTTTAATAGGGAGCACCCTGTAGAAAATCTAGAAACAGGAATAATAAGTCTGCGTAGCATGTCCGCTGGCTTTATCAGCCTAAATCTTAGGGAGTTTGATAAAATACAAGATTATTTTGACGAATTTACTACATCAATTATGAACCTTGTTAGTGAGATTACTGACACTAACAAACCATTTGTTCAAACTGATGATACTACACGCTGTACATGGTGTGATTACAAGTCGATTTGTAATATCCAGAAGTAATCGTATAAAAAATACTAACTTCATTTTTTTAATAACTAAAAAATCTTATTTTTGCTATGATAACAAATTGTTATCCCAAATCATATCTTAGTTATGGATGTTGAAATGTACAAAATCCTCTTAGTTGATGACAGACCAGAAAACCTAATTACCCTTGAAGGAATACTGGAAAGCCCTGAATTAGACATATATACCGCAATATCAGGAAACGATGCACTTGGAATGCTTCTTGAACATGATTTTGCTCTGGTGTTAATGGATGTTCAAATGCCCGGAATGGATGGATTCGAAACTGCTGAAATAATGCGCAGTAATGAAAGAACAAAACAGATTCCAATAATTTTTGTTACAGCTATTAGTAAGCAACGAAATCATATATTTAGGGGCTATCAGGCAGGAGCCGTTGACTACTTATACAAACCACTTGATCTTGAGATTCTCAAAAGTAAGATTAAAGCGTTTATAGAATTTTTTAAACACCGAACAGCGTTACAAAAAACCACTGCCAAATTAGAAAAAACTGTACAAGCACTACAAGAGGCAAAAAGCACTGCCGAAAGTGCAACAAATACAAAAAGTTTGTTTTTAGCTTCCATGAGCCATGAGATAAGGACTCCATTAAATGGAATTATAGGAATGGCTGATTTAGGACTTATGGATACCGACTTATCGGATATTCAAATGGAAAGACTGGAAGACATTAAAAAGTCAGGTGAAACACTTTTGGATATAATTAACGACATACTTGATATATCAAAAGTTGAGGCTGATGCTTTGGAGCTTGAAGATATTGAATTTAGTTTAAGAGAATTAATTGAAAGAATTTTTAACACAATTAGCATAAAAGCAATTGAAGGCCAGAATGAGTTAATTTGTGACATTGATCAAGAAATTCCTGACATTATTATTGGTGACCCCCTAAGGTTAAAACAAATACTTACTAACCTGTTAACAAATGCCATAAAATTTACAACTAAGGGTGTTGTTAAACTAAGTATTGAGCTACTTGATAATATTGAAGAGCAAATTAGGATCAAATTTTGTGTTAGCGATACTGGGATTGGAGTTTCTGAAGAAGTTATTAAAAAACTTTTTTCAACTTATACCCAAGCAGAAATATCAACAACTCGAACTCATGGAGGAACAGGACTCGGACTAAATATTTCACAAAAACTTGTTAGACTTATGGGTGGCACCATTACAGCCGAAAGCAAAATAAATGAGGGCAGTGATTTTATGTTTACTCTAAATCTCATTATTGGTGAACAGCCTAAAGAAACTCCCATCACAAGTTATCTTGAAAACCCCAGCAAATATAAAGTTCTTATTATAGAAAATAACAAAGATGCTGCCAAAGTATTTTCGAATATACTCAATCACTTTAATTTAAATAATACAACAGCTTTATCGTTTGACGAGGCAGTTAAAATACTAAAGAAAGACACCTTTGATTTATTATTTGTTGATTTTCAACTTGATGGAATAACTGGAGATCAAATTATTGATAAATTCTATAATCATTTCCCAAACAATAAATTCAACATTGTTTTCCTATCACAAATTAAATCATCAATTGAGTTAATTAAACTTCAGAAAACAAAAAATTACTCATTTATTACAAAACCCATATTACGTTCCAGTATTCAAAAGTATTTTGATAAAAAATATGGTACAGTAAAAATTGAAAACAAAAAGCCAGTAAAATCAGAAAAAATAATTGATTCGAAAAATGCAAGAATACTTGTGGCAGAAGACCAGATAATTAACATGAAAATTGTTACTCAACTGTTGCAAAGAAAGGGATGGGAAGTTATACCAGCTGAAAATGGTAGAGTTGCCGTAGAACTATTTGAACAAAACCAAAACAATATTGATGTGATATTAATGGATGTTCAAATGCCGGAAATGGATGGATTTATGGCAACAGAATCAATTCGTAAAACTGAGCAAAAATCAGGAAATCATATTCCAATACTTGCAATGACAGCCTTTGCAATGAAGGGTGACAAAGAAAAATGCCTTGCAGTAGGAATGGATTATTATATCTCTAAACCAATTAACCCTCCCGAATTATATGAGGTAATTGAGAAGTACATTAATAAAAAAAGCTAAACTATAGCTATCTCACATAAAATATATGAATAACGAATTTGTAAACTATAATGAATCCTCTTTTTGGGAAAAATTAAAATTTTCATTAAAATCGTGGAGGAATATCGGTGTTGGTAAATCTCTTTTAATATGGTTTTTAGCAATCTCTTTTATTCCACTTGCATCTTTAAGCTTCATTAATTACCTAAATGCCTATCAGGGTATTCAAATTGTTACCGATAAATCTTTAAATTCTTCATCAAAACTAAGGTTAAAATATATTAATACATATTTTGATGGAGCTCTTGATGAGCTTAAAATAACCTCAGCATCGCATGCTAGATTAAGTGTATTTGAATCACTTGAATCTAACTTCAAAAGTAGCAACCTTCCACTTAGCAAATTTGTGAGAACCAAATATTGGCAAGAAGAAACAATTAAACTAAGAAACGAATTTGACATCATAATTAAAGAAAATGACTATTACAATTTTATATTTATTGATGATACTGGTAATGTGTTATTTTCGGTTAAACATGAGGCTATTTTAGGCCAAAATATATTTTCTGATAATCTAAGAACTACTCTACTAAGCAAAACGGCACGAAAATCATTTGAATCAGGTAAAACTCTTTTTTCAGATCTTGAGCATTTTAAACCTAGCTACGACGAAATTTCAGGTTTCTTCATAAAGCCAGCAAAAAATGATACAGGTAAAATAATAGGGGTACTCGCTCTTCAAATTACCATTGAGAGTTTAAATAAAATGATTCAACAAGAAGCTGATTATGGAGAAACAGGCAAAGCCTTTTTAATTGGTGAAGATTTACTACTTCGCACAGCCACGCGTTTTGGAGATAAATCAGATATCTTAACAAAGAAGGTCTCAAACAAAAAAACACGAGATTGGAAAGATTATTTATTGCATAAGGATGATTTAGATTATTTAATTTCAAATGAATTATTAACTGACAAGGTGCTAAATTACGATGATAACAACAATGGTGAATATGTTATGGGTATTTACAGAACCATTGATGAACTAGAACCACTTGGTGTTAATTGGGCTCTTATTGAGGAGATCGACCATGAAGAAGCTTTTGTATACGTAAGAAGGTTGAGCGACATTGCCAAAATATCTTTCGTACTAACTTTATTCATAGTTTTCTTTATATCAATACTTGTTACACGATGGTTTGTAAACCCAATTAAGCAATTATCATCATGGGGAAAAGAAGTGCAAATTGGAAAACTTGAACCAAAAAACATTAAGGCTCCCGATAATGAAATTGGTGATATGCGTAACACCTTCAATAGTTTGGTTAGCTCACTTACTTCTTATGCAAATGTTGCAAGATTAATGGCTAAAGGAGATTATAGTGAAAATGTTGAGATTAGAAGCAATGATGATATTCTTGGGCATTCTCTTAACCAAATGATTACAAGCCTTAAACAGGTAGTTAATCAAGCCAATAAAATTGCCGAGGGTAATTATTCAACAGCTATAGTTCCTCGAAGCGAAAATGATAGTCTTGGTAAATCCCTTTTTACCATGACAGAAACATTACGAAAGAATGCCATCGAAATGGAACAACAAGATTGGCATAAAACAGGACTAAATCAACTTGAGACTACCATTAAAGGGAATGATAATATTGAAGATTTATCAAGCAAAATAATAAATTACTTTTGTACATACCTCGATGTACAAATTGGGTTATTGTATTTATATGAAGATAAAAAACTACATCTTAAAGCTTCGTACGCCATTAAAAATGAAGATAAAATTAAGATGCGAGTGCTATCTCCTGGTGATGGTTTTATAGGACAAGCATATATCGAAAAGAAGCCCCTTATTATCTCGGGAAATACCGATGATAATTTGCCAATGTTTGATATTGGAGTTGACGAACACAGATTAAAACACTTTGTAGTTATTCCTTTTATTAATGACAACAAAGTTATTGGCGTAATGGAATTAGGAATGATAAGTAAATTATCAGATAACAAACTTAAATTCCTTGAAATAGCTTCAAACAATATTGCCTTATCAATAATAACTCTTCAATCACACATAAAAGTTTTAGAATTATTAGAACAAACACAAGAACAAGCAAAAGAACTAGAAGTACAACAAGAAGAACTCAGACAAGCCAATGAAGAGTTACAAGAACAAACCGATGCTCTTAAAGTTTCGGAGGAAACATTACAAACTCAAAAAGAAGAGCTTAAAGTAACTAACGAAGAACTTGAAGAAAGAAGCAGAGCGCTTGAGATACAACGAGATGCCATTAAAACTAAAAATACTGAACTTGAGATTGCACGGAAAGATATTGAAAACAAAGCTAAGGACCTCGAGTTAGCTAGTAAGTATAAGTCGGAGTTTTTAGCAAATATGTCGCATGAATTACGAACTCCATTAAATAGTATTATTGTGTTATCACAATTAATGGCCGAAAATAAAAAAGGTCATTTGGATGATAAAGAAAAACAATTTTCAACCACAATTAATTCATCAGGTAACGACTTATTAAATCTTATTAATGATATTCTAGATCTGTCAAAAGTGGAATCGGGCAAGATTGAATTAAATATAGAGAAACTATATTTTGATGATTTTGGAGCTTTTGTTGAATCGTCGTTTGAAGAAGTGATGAAGGAAAAAGAACTTAAGCTGACTATTAAAATTGATAAAGATGTACCTGAAAGTATACTTACTGACGTTCAAAGAGTACAACAAATAGTTAAAAACCTGTTTTCTAATGCCATTAAATTTACCACCAATGGTGAAATTAGTATGCTTATTAGTAAACCAAAGGATAATACAAAGTACGGCAATAAAAATTTAAAAGCTGGAAATACAATAGCTATTTCAATTAAGGATACCGGGATTGGTATAGCCAATGAAAAGAAAGAAGTAATATTTGAAGCTTTTAAACAAGCAGACGGAACCACAAGTAGAAAGTATGGTGGTACAGGTCTTGGTCTAAGTATTTCTAAAAACTTCTCACAACTACTTGGTGGTGAGATGCAATTACAAAGCAAAGAAGGCCAAGGATCAATATTTACATTATTGTTGCCTTATGAGTTAAAGATATATGTTGATGAAGAACAAACCTTGGATGAATATATTGCCAATGATAAAGGTGATACTTATATTGAAACAAAATCAGAAACCTCAGCAATTACGTCTAAAGATTCAAAAACTGTAATACAAGTTAACAAAAATATTGTTGACGACGTAAACACCATTTCTAAAAATGACAGGGTTGTTCTCATTATTGAGGATGACTACAATTTTGCATCAGTTTTATTAAACCTTGCTCATGAGCATAAATTTAAGGCTATAATAGCTTTAGATGGAGAATCGGGGTTGCACATGGCTGATTATCACATTCCAAGGGCAATAATACTTGATGTTGGATTACCAGGTATCAATGGTTATGAAGTAATGAAAAGGTTAAAACAAAACCATAAAACTAGACATATCCCGGTTCATTTCATTTCTGCAAATGATACAGACATAAAAGCATTTAAAATGGGGGCAATTGGTTATTTAACCAAGCCTGTTGAAAAAGAGCAAATTGATAATGTGTTTGATAAAATTGAGGCTATTATATCAAAACCCATTAAAAAATTAATTATTGTTGAGGATGAGGCTATTATGAGGAAAAGCATCATCAATTTAATGAAGAGTGATAACATTATTATAACTGATGTTGAAACTGGCAAAGAAGCCTTCGATAAGGTTTCCAAAGAGGAGTTTGACTGTATGATACTTGATTTGGGTCTTGAAGACATGACCGGCTTTGAATTACTCGATTTGCTAAAGAAAAATAAAGTTGCTTCTAATCTTCCAATTGTAATTTACACAGGAAGGGATCTTACACATGAAGAAAACGATAAATTAAGAAGCTACTCAAAAAGTATTATTTTAAAAGGAGCGAGATCGTTTGAAAGGCTTCTTGCCGAAACTACTCTGTTTTTGCATCAGGTTGAATCCAAGCTACCCGACAACAAGAAAAAGATGCTTGAAAAAGTACACAGTAAGGATGATGTAATAGAAGGTAAAACTATACTTGTTGTGGATGACGACATGCGTAACGTTTTTGCCATAAGTAGCCTGTTGGAAAGTTTTAAGGCCAATATTATTGTTGGTAAAAATGGAATTGATGGAATTAATAAATTGCACGAAAACAGCAATATTGATTTAATATTAATGGATATTATGATGCCTGAAATGGATGGCTATGAGGCTATGAGAAATATCCGTAAAGAAAAACAATACCAAAATATGCCTATAATTGCGCTGACTGCAAAAGCAATGAAAGAGGATAGAGATAAATGTATTGCTGCTGGAGCAAATGAATACCTTTCAAAACCTGTTGACAAAGACAAGCTATTATCAATACTCCGTGTTTGGCTATATAAGTAAGTACCCATCTGAATTGTAATATTATGTTAACCTATGAAAAAGTTAAAAAACTGGTTTTATAATCTTAAAATTAAGGCAAAATTATTTGTTCTATTAGTAATCACAGTACTTAATTTTTTGGTATTTTTTGCATTTACCACCTTCTTTTCGGACACAACCCGTACATTTATCTGGACAGTTGATGTTGAGAGACTGCATACTCAGTATTTTGAAATGGGGCTTGAAACATTCTTCATTTACCTGTACAATGATGATACAGCATACTACAACGATGCCATTAAAAGTATAGAAAAGGCAAACCGCTTTACATCATTAATGGTAAACATAGATAGCCTCGTTGCAAACACAACCAAAACAGAACTCGAAGATATTTATTGGGATTATTATAAAGAGCCCCTTCATTTTGACAGAAGTGCAACAGATTTGTTTGCCGAAAGAACAAGAATATTTGTAATGCTTAATTTCTCGATTATGGCAGAAGCTTATGCTCTTGCAGCTGAGGGACACCAAACTGGAAATAATATTATTCATCTATTCGAAGAATATCAAACAACAAAATCTCCAGAAATTATTGAGCAGATTAGAAAAGAGTCGGATACAATACGAAAATTTTATTCAAAATTTTCATCTAAAATAACTGACGCAACCAATTTTGGAATGCAAGTGCAATTTATTATAAGTATGGTTATTTTGTTAATTCTGATAATTATAACATTATTCTCAATAAATTGGTTTTCAAGTTATCTATATAATCAACTTAAAATACTTGTTGATGGTTCACAAAAATTAGCAGAAGGTGATTTGAAGATTGAAATACGAAAACCTTCAAATGATGAAATAGGTTGGCTTTTCGATGCTTTTAATGTCATACTTATAAATATGAAAGAAACAGTTTCATATGCTAACAAAATATCAGAAGGTAATTTTGAATTACAAATTGAACCTCGCTCCAAAAAAGACGAATTGTCAATTGCTCTAAATTTGATGGCAAATAGCCTTAACGAAAGCAAAATAAAGCATGAAACTGAAGCCTGGCAATCTCAAGGACTAAATATACTAAATGACAAAATAAGTGGAGATTTAACATTAGAGACGTTTACAATTAATTCAATATATTTCTTATTGAATTATTTTAGTGCGCTAAGTGGCAGTTTTTATACATCAATAAACAACACTCTTGAATTACAGTATTCATCTGCAATGGATTCTGATAAGTTAAAGAAAACAATACCTTTTGGTTCAGGGGTAATTGGTCAGGCAGTCGAAGTAGATAGTATCATTCATCTTAAAAATCTCAAAGATAAAGATTACATAACTTTTACATCCACAGTAAAAATAGAACCACGTGAATTACTAATAATACCACTTCATTATAATAACGAGGTACTGGGGCTTATTGAACTTACCACAGTTAATGAGTTTAATGAACAATTGGTTGAATTTATTAACTCCATTAAATCAATTATTTCATTGGGACTTCATGTAACAATATCACGTCATAAACTTAAAGATCTTCTCGAAACCACTCAACAACAAGCTGAAGAGTTAGAAGTTCAACAAGAGGAATTAAGAGAATCTAATGCAGAATTAGAAGAACAAACCCGATTATTACGCGAAAATGAAGTTGAATTGCAGGCCCAACAAGAGGAATTAAGAGTTACAAATGAAGAATTAGAAGAAAAAACACATGACCTAGAGATACAACGTAATGAGGTAATTAAAAACAGTACCGAACTTGAAAAAGCCAAAACAGTTGTTGAACAAAAAGCAAGGGAAGTTGAAATCGCCAGTAAATACAAGTCAGAATTTTTGGCTAATATGTCGCATGAGCTACGTACTCCACTAAACTCACTTCTGATACTTTCAAAAGACCTTTGTGATAACAATGGTAAAAATCTTACTGATAATCAAGTTGAATCGGCACAAATAATAAATGATAGTGGAAACGAACTGCTTGCTCTAATAAATGACATACTTGATTTATCTAAGATAGAATCGGGAAAAATGGTTGTAAACCCCGAATACTTAACTCTAGAGGAAATTGAGAACGACATAAAGCTGATGTTCTCACATATGGCCGAAAAGAAAAAGTTATTTTTCAACACTCAAATAGTTAGTATCAGTAATTACACATTATTTACCGACCATCAAAAAGTAAATCAAATTCTAAAAAACTTAATATCAAATGCCATAAAATTTACCGCCGAAGGTGGAATAACAGTAACATTCACAATTAATGAAGATAGCAAAGAAACACTATGTGTTGCAGTAAGTGATACAGGTATTGGTATTCCAGATGGTAAACAAATTGAAATTTTTGAGGCATTTCAGCAGGTTGACGGAGGCATTTCACGGACATACGGCGGAACAGGTCTGGGATTATCAATTTCGCGAGAATTGTCAAAATTGCTCAATGGAAAAATTACTCTATCAAGCACATATGGCAAAGGCTCAATATTTACAATATGCATACCACTAAATTACTCCGAAACAGATAGTGATTATACTGAAATCATTGAAAATAATAAGAATATAACTAATAGCATAAAAAATTTACCTCTAAAGAAGATAGAAAGTGAGGAAGCAATTACTGAACAAAATGATGAAATTATTTTTATTGATGATGATAGATATTCTCTTTCAAAAGATGACAAAATTATTTTGATAATTGAAGATGATTTAGTCCTAGCAAAAGATTTAAAGAATAAATGTTATGATGCCGGGTTCAAATGTTTGGTGTCAGGAAATGGTGAAAATGGATTGTACCTCACTGAAAAATATCATCCCGATGCAATTTTATTAGATATAATGTTACCTGGAATTGATGGATACAAAGTGCTGGATATCCTAAAACAAAACCCAGAGACTCGACATATCCCGGTACAAATGATGTCGTCACTTGAAAATGAAATTGATATTCTAAAAAAGGGAGCCATTGGATTTATTTCAAAACCATTAAGTAAAGAGAGCATTACAAATACACTGGATAAAATTAGTAGTCATATTAATAAAAATGTAAAAGATTTATTAATTGTTGAAGACGATGAGATAAATAGCATTATGATAAGCAAGCTACTTGGCGGTAAGGATATAAATTTAAGCCTTACAGACTCTGGTACCGAAGCCCTAAAGATGTTAAAGGAAAATACCTACGATTGTGTTGTTTTAGATTTAGGCCTTAAGGATATGTCGGGGCTCGATTTAGTAAGAGAAATTAACACATCTTGTAAAAAGAAATTACCTCCAATAATTGTGTATACAGGTAAAGAACTCACAAAGGAAGAGACCAAAGAATTACAACGTTATACACAATCAATAATAATAAAAGGGGTTAAATCTGATGGTAGACTATTGGACGAAACCGCTTTGTTTTTGCACCGTGTAGTCGACGACATGTCTGAATCTAAAAAGCAAATAATAAAAAAGCTACATAACCAAGAAGCAGTTTTTGATAATAAAACAGTATTAATTGTTGATGATGACATGAGAAATGTATTTGCATTAACTAAACTACTTGAAGACAGAAATCTAAAAGTTATCGAAGCAGAGAATGGTAAAGTAGCACTCGATAAATTATCAGAAAATAACAATATCGACATCATTTTAATGGATGTCATGATGCCTGTAATGGACGGACTAACTGCAACAAAAGAAATACGAAAACTAAATAAAACAAGAGAAATTCCAATTATTGTATTAACAGCAAAGGCCATGAAAGAAGACAGACTAAATGCTCTTGCTGCTGGTGCAAATGACTATTTATCAAAGCCAGTTGATACCGAGAAACTATTATCACTGATGCGAGTATGGCTTTATAATTAAATGCTAATGAATGAAAAACCTAAAATATTAATCGTTGACGACAAGCTAGCAAACTTAATCGCTCTAGAAAAAGTTCTACAGGACCTTGATGTGCAATTTATACGAGCATTATCAGGTAACGAAGCTCTTAAACTAACATTACATCACGAATTTGCTCTTGCCATAATAGATGTGCAAATGCCAGATATGGATGGCTATGAAACTGTTGAGTTACTCAGAAGTGCAAAGAGAACACAGTACGTACCTGTAATTTTTGTATCGGCAATTTATTCTGATGAGTTCTACATTAGAAAAGGAATCGATGTTGGAGCTGTCGACTTTATCACAAAACCCATAAAATCTATTATTTTAATGGGTAAAGTTCGAATATTTATAGATTTATATAAACAGCAAAATCAGCTAAAGATATTACTCAAAGAGAAAGAAACAGCAACAGATGAGTTAAGACGTCAAAAGGAAAAAGCAGAATACGCAACATATTCTAAATCCATTTTTTTGGCTAATATGTCACACGAAATTCGCACTCCTTTAAATGGTATAATTGGCATGAGTGAGATATTAGCCAATACTGAACTTACTGAACAACAGCAAGAATACCTGAGTGCAGTAAAACTATCAGGCGAAGACCTGCTAATAATAATTAATGATATTCTTGATTTTTCAAAAATAGAGGCTGGCCAATTACAGGTAGAAGAAATACCTTTTTCAATTCGATTACAAATTGAGAATGTATTCAAAATGCTACAGCTTAAAGCTGATGAAAAAAATATTGATCTAATTCTGGATATTTCAGATGAAGTGCCTATTTACATTAATTCCGACCCTATCAGGTTAAAGCAAATCCTAATCAACTTGCTTAACAATGCAATTAAATTTACTGAAAAAGGAAGCGTAAAACTTGAAGTATCTGTACAGGAGAAAATAAATTCAGAAATTTTAATCTTTTTTAAAATAATTGATACTGGAATTGGTATTGATAAGGATAAAACAAGCAATATGTTTGTTGAATTTACTCAGGCAGATACATCCACAACACGAAAACATGGAGGTACTGGTTTAGGACTTACTATTTCAAAAAAACTTACTGAACTAATGGGTGGTGAAATAGGACTTGAAAGTGAAATAGGAACTGGCTCAACATTTTGGTTTACAATAAAAACGACAAAAAGTGATAAACCAATCGAAAATGATTGTTCTGAGGAATCTGCTGATTTGCCAGATAATATTAAAATACTTCTTGCCGAAGATAATCTTATTAATCAAAAAGTGAGCTCAATAATGATTAAGCAAATAGGGTATGATTGTGATATTGCTGTTAATGGTGAAGAAGCATGTAATATGCACATGGAAAATAATTATGATGTTATTTTCATGGATATATTAATGCCGGTAATGGATGGATTGGAAGCGACTAGCAGAATAAGAAATTGGGAGATTAAAAATAAAAAAGCTGATAAATGTGTAATTGTTGCTCAAACAGCAAACGCCTACAAAGAAGATATTGATAAATACTTAAGCAACGGAATGGACTATTACGTTGGTAAGCCATTACGCACGAAAGACTTAACAAATATATTATTGCAAATTTACAGTTAGTATTGCCAGATAAATGACAGATAATATCGAAAATAAAAACCAGATTATTAATATTGAAATTGATTTAATATTAGAGGCTATATTTATCAAATATGGTTATGATTTTAGAAATTACAGCAAAGCACATGTAAAACGGAGAATTTTGAACAGACTTGGTTTATCAAAGCTCAAAAGTATTTCTGAGATGCAACACAAAGTTTTACGCGAACCCGCCTTTTTTGAGTTAATGCTACGCGATTTATCAATAAATGTTACTGAGATGTTTCGTGATCCCAGTTTTTATAAAACACTCCGTGAGGAAGTAATTCCAATTCTTAAAACATATCCGTTCATAAAAGTATGGCACGCCGGTTGTTCAACTGGTGAAGAAGTGTATTCTTTTGCTTTACTTTTAAAAGAGGAAGGTCTGTACGATCGTACTCAGATTTATGCAACTGATTTCAATCGTGATGTACTCGACATTGCCAAAAAAGGTATATATCCAATCGATAGGATTAAAGAATTTACTGCCAACTATCAGGCATCGGGTGGGTTACAATCATTTTCTGATTATTATATGGCCAATTATAATTCTGTAATTTTTGATAAGTCATTAAAAGAGAACCTTGTTTTTGCTGAGCATAATTTAGTTACCGATAGTGTTTTTGCTGAAGTTAACTTGGTAATTTGTCGTAATGTTCTGATATACTTTAATAAAGATCTACAAAATAGGGTAATTAATCTTTTTTCTGATAGTCTTATTAATGGAGGTTATTTAGCATTAGGATCTAAAGAAACAATTCAATTTACTTCAAAAGCTGATAGCTTTGAAACAATTAATGCAAAAGAAAAAATTTACAAAAAGAAAATATTAAAAAGTTAAGAGTTACTTTATAAATTAAGAATTGTAAATCTGAAACTCAAAAGAAACATGTATAAAGCTATAGTAATAGGTGCATCAGCAGGTGGGTTTTACGCTCTGGGTAATCTTTTAGCTAAGTTACCCAAGGAATTTTCAATCCCTATTTTAATTGTTCAGCACATAAGCGCTTCATCTGATAACTATATGTCGGTATATTTAAACAGGAAATCAAAACTAAAAGTTAAGGAAGCAGATGAAAAGGAAACCATAAAAGGAGGAACAGTTTATATTGCTCCACCAAACTACCATATGCTAGTTGAAAATGATTATACTATTTCATTATCAACTGATTATAAATTAAATTATTCACGACCATCAATAGACATACTGTTCGAAAGTGCAGCGTATGTTTATGGTAAAGCCTTAATAGGAGTTGTATTAACCGGAGCAAATAACGATGGAGCTGCCGGATTACTCGAAATAAAAAATAATGGAGGTTATTGTATTGTTCAAGATCCAAAAGAAGCAGAAGCATCAGCCATGCCACAGGCTGCATTTGCAAAAGCCTCACCCAATAAAGTTTTGAAACTAGCCAAGATCGCAGATTTACTTATAAAACTTGACAATAAGTAAAGTTTAATTAAGAGCCAGCTCAAATACACAAAGGACTCACTAGTTGGCATTTAACAATTTTATACTGCTTAAATAGTGCCTCTAATAAAACTCACCATTTTTGAAGTAGGTTTTAAGAAGGCGTCAAGAACGAGGCTTGCAAAGTATTTAAAAACAGGAGTTTACATTTGTAAATGACTCGTTTTAAATATGAGCATAATGAAGTTATTGGCGTTTTCTTATAGCCACTAAATAGAGAATTCTTAACTCTCTATTGTATTATCTTCGGTGGTTATTTGTAACAACCTTTGGTCAGCATATACCATAAGTTCGGCAAAAAACTTTTCAAAATCCAAAAACAATGCATCGTAATTGTCTTCCAAAACTTTTATCGCTTTATGCATACCCGAAACATTATTTGTTCGCCTATCCATTCCATTAAATACCCGTTGCAAATCATTCATATTAGCATATCCTGATAACCAATTTTGAGCTATTAAAAAAGGTAACATCCGTTTAACTCTTGCAGGTAATATCATAAACCTACGTGCAAGAATCATGTAAACTTTCGTAGAAAATGTCGAAAGTTCATCGTTATGATAATTAGCCCAATTACGTGCTAAAAAATGATCGTAATAAATATCCACCACTATTCCTGAGTATTTACCAAAGTTGTTTCTAACAATTGCCTTACTATTTTTAACTATTGGATGACGATCAGTAAATACATCAATGCTACGATGAAGCAATACACCCGAAATAATGTCTTTCCTATATTTTAAATAGGCCTTACCCTTTATGGCATCAGCTACAAAATTGCCAAAAACAATATCATCATTGTCGTAAGAAAGGTAGGTATGTGCCAGAAAATTCATAGACTGCAAAAGTAATTTATAATCAATATAGATAGTATATATATTGATAAAATAAATGTAATTTTTGGTATTTTTGCAACTATAAAATTTACAAAAAAAACTCTATATATTGTTATGCAAAAATTATTATTACTAGGCGATGAAGCTATAGCCCAAGGGGCCATAGACGCCGGAATATCTGGCGTTTATGCATATCCCGGAACACCATCAACAGAAATCACAGAATATATTCAAGCATCCAAAGACGCAAAGGAACTTAAAATACGATCTAACTGGTCGTCCAATGAAAAAACGGCAATGGAAAGTGCCATAGGCATGTCATATGCAGGTAAAAAATCACTTGTTTGCATGAAACATGTTGGCTTAAATGTTGCTGCTGATGCTTTTATTAATTCAGCAATCACTGGAGCAAATGGAGGACTTGTTGTGCTTTCTGCCGATGATCCCTCAATGCATTCGTCACAAAATGAACAAGACTCGCGCTTCTACGGTAAATTTGCCATGATTCCCATTCTGGAACCATCAAGCCAACAAGAAGCTTATGATATGACTTTTTATGCTTTTGAACTTAGTGAAAAACTAAGCACTCCGGTATTAATTAGAACAACAACCCGCTTAGCACATTCAAGAGCTGGGGTTGAAAGAAAACCAATTATCCAACAAAACGAAATTCACTTACCATCAAACCCAAAGCAATTTATACTATTGCCAGCCATTGCACGTAAACAATACAATGTTCTACTTTCTAAGCAAGAAGCCTTTTCTGATGAAGCAAAAAATTCTGGATACAATACTCTTATTAACGGTAGTGACAAATCGCTCGGAATTATCGCCTGTGGTTTAGCATACAATTATTTAATGGAGAATTATCCCGATGACAGTCTTAACTTTCCACTACTAAAAGTAGGTCAATATCCAATTCCTAAAGAGCTGCTTAGTGAGTTATACGAGTCGGTTGACGAAATACTTGTTCTTGAAGATGGTTACCCAATAGTTGAAGAACAACTTCGTGGATCATTAAACAACGGAAAAACAATAAGAGGACGAATGGATGGAAGTATAACCTTCGCTGGTGAATTAAATCCAAATATTGTAGCAAAAGCTTTAGGCCTAAAAATCTATGAGGGTCATCCCACACCAAAGGTTCTTCAAGGCAGACCACCTTCATTATGCGAAGGGTGCTCCCATACCGATACATTTACAGCTCTAAACGAAGTAATGCTGGATTATTCACCTGGTAGAGTTTTCTCTGATATTGGTTGCTATACATTAAGTGCTTTGGCGCCACTCGAATCAATTAACACCTGTGTCGACATGGGTGCATCCATTACCATGGCTATTGGTGCAGCCGATGCCGGTTTAGTACCCGCAGTTGCTGCCATTGGCGATTCTACATTTACTCACTCGGGTATGACCGGACTGCTTGATGCTGTTAACACAAAAGCCCCCATTACTGTTATAATTAATGATAATGCCACTACTGGTATGACTGGTGGGCAAGATTCATCGGCGCTAGGAAAAGTAGATGATATTTGCAGAGGAGTTGGCGTGGAAGAAGCTCACATTAGAATAGTAAAACCTCTACGCAGGTTCCATGAGGAAAATGTAAAAATCTTAAAAGAGGAACTTGAATATAATGGAGTTTCAGTAATTATTGCTCGTCGCGAATGCGTTCAAACCCTAGGTCGTCGAATGAAAATAAAAGCTCTTGAAAAACGCAAAGCTCAGTCAGCAGAATAAAAAAATTAAACACATGAAAAAAGATATAATCATAGCCGGCGTGGGCGGACAAGGAATATTAACAATTGCAACGGTAATTGGTACTGCAGCGTTAATGGAAGGTTTGCAACTAAAACAAGCTGAGGTGCATGGTATGAGTCAGCGTGGTGGCGATGTGCAATCAAACTTACGAATTTCGTCAAAACCAGTTTCATCCGACTTAATTCCAGAGGGAAAAGCTGATTTAATTATTTCGGTTGAGCCCATGGAATCACTTCGGTATGTTAACATGCTCAATAAAAATGAGGGGTGGCTTGTTACAAGTATGAATCCATTTGTAAATATTGTCAGCTACCCTCCCATTGAAGATATATTATCTGCCGTTTGGGATGTGCCTCGAAATGTAACCATTGATGCTGAGAAAGTTGCAAAAGAAATTGGCACAATAAGAGCTGCAAATATTGTTGTTCTTGGTGCTGCATCACCATATTTGGGCATTAGCTTTGAGTCATTGGAAAAAGCCATTGAGTCCATCTTTGAGAAGAAAGGTAAAGATATTGTAAGCCTTAATTTAAAAGCCTTATCAGCTGGCAAAAATTACGCTGTTAAAAGGACTTAGCCTAATTTCTATTGTCGTATTAATAATTATTTGGGCGGACTACAGGCTTTTCACTTGTAGTTGTTTCATACCGATTGTAATTTTGTAAGCATTACATGGGCTTACTGCGTCCGCCGCTGTATGCTAACAAAATTATCATCGGTATTTTAACAATCTACCGCTACAATCCTTGCCGCAATACACTCTAACGCATACAACTAATTTAAATGGAAGCCGACTCTGGTAGGTTATTCTTTTGGTGAACTTCTGTAAGTAGTTTTTTAAGAGCTACCGTTTTTTCATGCTTATTTTCTAATTCCAAAGAAATAATAAACTCACCTATCATTCTTTTCAAAACTGCCAAATTTGTACATGGCATAAAAAAATCAGGATTTTCATCTAGTTTCATTTGATGAATATATTGTACTATCTCATTACGTGTAAAAGCAGTACCATCCTTGGCAGCATTAATGTAAAAAATCACATCCAATTCATTAAACTCATCAGGTGACCGAAGGCTTCCGTCATCATCCATGTACACCAATACAAAATGACCGGGTAGTTCAACACCATATACCGGAATATTAAGTTTTTGAGCAATGGCAATATACAAGATGCCCAAACTCATTGCATTGCCTGTTCTACTACTAAGTATTTTATTTAGAAAATATGTATCTGATTTCGCTATACCTTCAAGCTCAGCAGTAAATTTATAAACCGTATAAAAAACATGATTAACAACTCTAATTTTTTCTAAAGCGGTTAAGTTATCATTTAATTCAAGCCAGGTATCTCGGCTAAGTTTTTCAAATACAGTTATATAATTAGCTTCAATAACTTCATGTTGAAAATAATTAGTAAGTATAGTTAGTCCTGTGATAATGTCATTGTTGGCTCCATGAGCCCATTGTGTAAATTCAGTAATTAGGACTTCTTGCCTTATTTCTTCAATTATACTTTCAATCCGTTTCGAACCAAAATCGCTAAAAGTATCTACCCAAGTATCCTCAAGTATTGGAATGGCTAACTTACCAAAGGTCAATATTTTTTGTTTGATAACACTAAACATTTCCTCATTGGGCTCATCAACAAGACTCACCAATGCATTAAGTTCTTTTACTAAAGCCACATTTTTCATTCTAGGTATTAAATAAACACCAACTGTATGGCAACAAAAGTAATTTAACTCATGACTTAAAAAAGGCAATTAATTGAATATTAGTCACAAAGGATTGTTAGTAACTCTATACTATTTTAACCAAAAAATAATTCTTCTTACCCTTTTGCACAAGAACATATTTATTGTTTAACAAACTATCTTGAGTTAGTTCAAAGTTTTCTTTGATTTTAGATTTATTTATGGATACAGCATTATCTTTAAGCATACGACGTGCCTCTCCATTTGATTTAAAAGCACCAGCTTTGGACGATAAGAAATCGAGTATGCCGATACCAGTATTAAACTCTTCTCTACTAACTTCGCTTTGTGGTACACCCTTAAATACACTTAATAATGTTTTTTCATCCATATTCTTAAGCATCTCGGTGGTTCCTTTTCCAAATAAAATTTGAGAGGCTTCCACAGCTGAATCATATTCTTTAACAGAATGAACCCTGCAAGTTATATCCTTCGCAAGTTCTTTTTGCATAATTCGTAAATGAGGTTCACTCTCATGTTTAATGGTTAGCTCTTCAATGTCTTCTTTTGATAACAAAGTAAATATCTTAATATATTTCACAGCATCCTCATCCGAAACATTTAACCAAAATTGATAAAACTCATAGGGCGATGTTTTTTCAGGGTCTAACCAAACATTACCACTCTCTGTTTTTCCAAATTTTGAACCATCAGCCTTTGTAATTAAAGGGCATGTAATGGCAAAAGCACGTTGCTCATGACCTAATTTACGTCTAATTAACTCAGTACCAGTAATTATATTACCCCATTGATCGGAGCCACCCATTTGAAGTTTACAATTCTCATTTTGATATAGGTGTAAAAAATCAGTTCCTTGTACAAGTTGATACGAGAACTCAGTAAATGACATTCCTGATTTACTTTCAGCAGAAATTCGCTTTTTGACCGAATCTTTTGCCATCATATAATTTACCGTAAGGTGTTTGCCAATATCACGAATAAAATCAAGGAAACTAAACTCCTTCATCCAATCGTAGTTATTTACTAATAAAGCACTATTATTTCCACCCTCGAAATCCAGAAACTTTGCCAACTGCTTTTGTAAACCAGCTTCATTAATACGTAGAGTTTCTTCGGTTAGCAAATTACGCTCCTGCGATTTGCCCGACGGATCGCCAATCATACCCGTAGCTCCACCAATTAAAGCAATGGGTCGATGACCAGCCAGCTGTAAATGCACAAGCATCATAACACCAACAAGATGGCCAATATGCAACGAGTCGGCAGTTGGGTCAATTCCAACATATCCCGAAGTTAATTCTTCCAATAATTGCTCTTCGGTACCGGGTGTAATATCATGAATCATTCCACGCCACCTAAGCTCTTCAACAAAGTTACTCATATCTATTTAGTAAAGATTTGCGCAAAGATAAATAAATGATGTAATGGTACAATGCTTTAGTGATACAATGTGGTAACGGGATAATAATTTAATGCTTCAATGCTTCAATGCTACAATGAGACAATCTAACCATCCAACAACATAACCATTAAGTCAAAACCATTACCTTTGCCAGCAATGCAAAAAAAGTTTTTAAAAAACCTTGGGTTACTGCTTTTTCTTAACTTGTTGATTAAACCCTTTTGGATATTGGGAATCGATAGGCAAGTACAAAACACGGTGGGTCCAGAAGAGTACGGACTTTACTTTTTTCTGTTTAATTTTTCATTCCTATTTTATATATTTCTTGATCTTGGAATTACAAATTTCAACATTAGAAATATTGCCCAAAATAACCAATTATTAAACAAACACCTTTCAGGTATAAGTATGCTTAAATTGGTACTGGGATTACTTTATGCCGTGCTAATTATTATTGGAGGTATACTATGGGGGTACAAAGGCAGAGAACTTTACATATTAGCATGGCTTGGATTTAATCAATTTATACTCTCATTTATTCTGTATCTAAGATCGAACCTATCAGGGTTATTATTGTTTAAGACTGATAGTTTTATTTCGGTGTTAGATAGGGTGCTGATGATTATAATTGTTGGTTTTTTATTGTGGTTTAATTTATTTCAGGGAAAATTTACAATTGAATGGTTTGTGTATTCGCAAACAGCCGCCTACCTAATAACTTTCGCGGTTGCAATAATTGCAGTGCTTAACAAATCGGGGAAACTAAAATTTAGCTGGAACCTGCCCTTCTTTTTACTCATTGCCAAAAAAAGTGCTCCATTTGCATTGTTAGTATTAATAATGAGTTTTTACAATCGTATCGACCCGGTATTGATCGATAGACTATTACCAGACTCAATTGGTAAAGAACAAGTTGGGATTTATGCACAGGCTTTTCGATTATTAGATGCCGGCCAAAACTTCGCATTTTTATTTGCAGTACTCTTACTGCCAATATTCTCTAAAATGATAAGTATTAAAGAGTCGGTTGAAAATTTGATAAAGCTGTCGGCTTCAATTATAATTTCGGGGGCATTAATAATTGCCATAACTTCATTATTTTATGCTGACAACATAATGCAGCTAATGTATGTAATTATGCCTGGTGAAACTCAGCAACATTATATGCTACGCATCGATCAATCGGCCATAGTACTTAAAATACTCATGTTTAGTTTTGTTGGCATTTCGTCAAATTACATTTTTGGTACTCTATTAACTGCAAACCATAATTTAAAGCAATTAAATATTATTGCATTTGGCGGACTAATTATTAACCTAAGCTTAAATCTAATACTAATTCCATACTATCAATCGGTTGGTTCGGCATATGCAAGCCTTGCGACACAGGGTATTACTGCAATATTACAGTTACTTCTTGTTTACAAATTATTTAAGTTTAGTATCGATTACAAAAAAATCATAAATATGGTTTTGCTGGTAGTTTCTCTTTTTGTAATAGGTTATTTTTTAACAGAATACGAATATTTACGTTGGGAACTATCACTTTTGGTGATGGTTGTATCTGGACTTGCTCTATCAATTATTCTTAAACTTTTAAATATTAAGGCGTTTGTACTCATTATTAAAGGGGAAGATTAGAAGTTACCTGAAATTAATTGAATCCTACTTTGGGATATCAACTTTGAACTTCAAGTATAATCATTATACTTTTCACAGCGAACCTAATTTGTAAACAAACCCATATAATAATAGCGGAGAGTGATTTAGTAACGGATGTTGTAATCGCGTCAGCTGCGGCAGTGCGTGAGTGGAGCTTGTTGAAATTGCAATGATATTTTTGTTAACTGGCGTAGGC
>JASFZK010000165.1:0-4400 GCA_045267845.1 Bacteroidota bacterium
TTTAATGATGACTCAAATCCTGCAACAGGAAAATATTATAAGACTGAGAATAATTTACCTTGGGCTATTAATATCACAGAACCATTTAACTATCCGATTGAAAAGGCAGATATTACATCTGTTTTCTTAAAATTTGCTGAATGGGCCGAGAGTAGTGGTACATTAATGCAGTTTTGGTACAGAGATATTGATGGATATAGAAATTCAGAATTAATTTATACAATTGAATAATTCTAATTTGATATTATATATTAGCATAATTGAGGGCTTGCAGATTAACAATCTGTAAGCCCTTTTTTTATTTGAGAAATTAGCTTTACTTTTGTTATGATTGATTTTTTATATTATTTAATGAAGCAGCTAGTTAAAATATTAATAATTGCTATTGCATATTTTTGTGTAATTCAAGGGTTTGCGCAATCTGATTATATCTCAGATAGTCTAAATAAAGAGCTGGATAATACTCATGTAATAAGTGATAAAATTGATATTTATTTAGCTCTTAGTAAGCATGTTGCGGATACAGATATTAATAAGGCCATATATTTTACAAACAATGCTCTCATCCTTGCCAAGAAAACTAACTCCACATCAAACCTTGGATTAATATATATGTATCTGGGCGAGTTTGCCTTAAAACAAGATAGTATCGAAGTTGCTGAAATAATGTTTAAAAAGGCTGCTTTTCTTTTAGTTGAAGCAAATAAACCTGAAGAATTGATTTTGGTATACCTATCAATAGGTAACAGATATATTGAAAAAGATAATTATGCCGAAGCAATGAAATACTATCATAAAGGTATAGAATTATCAGAAGTAAATAATGATAAAAGTAGATTACCAAATCTATACAATAATCTCGGCATCGTATATCTTAATATTAATAATCCCGAAAAGGCATTGGACCTCTATTCCAAGGCATTGAAACTATTTGAAGAAAATAATGATACAATGAATGTTGCGGGTACTACAACTAATATTGGATCAATTTATATTCAATTAGGGCAATATGATATTGCCGAAACATATTATAAGAGAGGGTACCAACTATTTAAAAACTTTGGTAATACCGAAGGAATGGCACATTCACAATTAAAGCTTGGTTTACTTGATATGATACTGATGGAGTTTGATAGTGCGGCAAAATATTTATCAAATAGTTTAAAAATTCAAAAGGAATTGGAGGTAACATATTCAGGGTCCAGGTCTTTTTTTATTGCTGAAACATACATTAATCTTGGAATTGTTTTTATCCAACTTCAAAATTATTATAATGCCAAAGAATACTTACTTGAAGGATACAACATTGCTCAAAATACAAAGCAGAACAGATTAATATCACTTGCAGCTAAACATCTGAGTAGCTTTTTTAAAGAAAGTGATAAACCTTTATTAGCTTTGGACTATTATCAGGTTTTTAAACAGTTTTCTGATTCTAATTTTAATGAGGAAAATGTAAGAAGGCTTACTCAAGTTGAAATGCAATATCAGTTTGATACAAAACTCAAGGAAGATCAACTCAAAAGAAGAATCCAGGATCAACTGCAGGAGCGGAAAAATTTAATATATATTATAATAAGTGTTAGTTTATTGTTTTTACTTGTGATTGTTATTTTGCTTTTACGTTTGGAAAAAATCAAAAAGCGAAAAACTGAACTAGAGAAAAAAACACTTGCAGATAAGCTTGAACATGCTAACAAAGAACTTACAACCCATGTAATGTACTTGCTTCGTAAAAATGAATTTATTATTAGTATTGCCGAAAAGCTCAAGTTAGCCAAGTTAGA
The DNA here is from genome assembly GCA_045267845.1 of Bacteroidota bacterium. Lineage (GTDB taxonomy): Bacteria > Bacteroidota > Bacteroidia > Bacteroidales > F082. Next base: position 1,788 of record JASFZK010000165.1, read on the forward strand.
TGCCAAGGCCGAAAATAAAAAGATTATTTCTGATTTAATAAAGGAACTGGAATCTAATTCAGCGATGATTTCATGGGAGGATTTTGAAATTAGATTTCAGGAAGTATATACTGGCTTCTATAAAAAACTTAATATTAATTTTTCTGACCTCACCCCAAATGAACTACGGTTATGCGCTTTTTTAAGATTAAATATGACAACGAAGGAAATTGCTGCCATAACTTACCAGTCTACAAATAGTATTGTAGTAGCACGACATCGACTCCGTAAAAAGCTAAATATAGAAAAAGAAGAGAACCTAATTAGCTTTTTATCAAAGATATAGTATTTGTTACCCCTCCTTTTTATTGGCTCAAAAGTAGTTAAAAATATGCATTTTAGTGCCTCTTGTTTTAGCTTCTGAAAATTTAAATAAGCAACAATCAATATATCAACATTCAATAATCAAGTAAGATGACAAATGTATAAAAACATGCGTCATTAGGATTTTTTTATGGTTAGTGAATTGTACTTTCAAAAATGAAAATTGATTGTTGAACATTGCTTATTGAGTATATCTTGCTAATTTCAATCGTAGTCAAACCTATGGTGCTTTCAGTCCATAGTGGTTTATTTAATAGTTGGTTTTGTTATAATCCAGTATATCAGTATAATACATGCTGTTGTATATAGTTTGTAATCACATAGTATATATTAAGTAACCTAAAATTATATTGTAATTAACATATTCCTGTGTTTATTTGCTTATCAAAATAACACAACATTGGTAATGTCAAAGCAAAAAGGTCAAGATATTAATTCTAGTATTCATAAACTTGAAGAGGTAATTCGTAAGAGAAAGGTAGAATCCGATGCACTTAAAAAGTTAATGTTATCATTAGAAAAACCAGACAGTAACAAAACTAAAACCAATAATCTTTAAATCTTAAAATCATGAAAAAACAATTAATGTTATTAACATTGCTTACTATCTTTGGAGGTCATTTATTGGCTCAAGGATGGAATTATTCTACTAGTACTGGTACAACATTTATTCTTTACGGAATGAGCTTTCCTCCCAGTCAAAGTAATATTGGCTATGCTTGCGGCATGCAGTATACATATAATGCAGATGGTGTAGTAATAAAAACAACAGATGGCGGTGAAAATTGGACTTCAGTACTTCCCACATCAGGTGACATTGATGGTCTTCAGGGTATTTGGTTTATTGATGACAATACTGGTTTTGCAGGTGGATGGAATAACTATTTTATAAAAACAACCGATGGTGGTACAAACTGGACCCCTGTTACATGTGGCTCCAATGTGTGGTACTACGTTGATGTAGAATTTTGGGATTCAAATAATGGAGTTGCTGCTGCATCCATGAATGGAGCAAATGATCAGTCGGTTTTTATAACTAGTGATGGAGGAAATACATGGGTGTCAGCAACATCTGGAACCGATGTAAATATAATGGGAATAACCTACGCTGATCAAAATACTTTGTTTGCGGTTGGCACATCCGGAAATGTTATTCAATCAACAGATGGTGGACACAACTGGACAGTTAAAGCGGCACTCCCTGCAATGTTATTTGGTTTGGATTTTGCCAATTCAACATTTGGTGTTGTAGGTGGGGAAGAGAAAATGTTTGCTACCAATGATGGCGGGTCAACATGGACTACATATACAACAGGATATGAAAATTTTTATGCTGCCAAAGCTTACGCAGATGGGACTGGTTATATTGGCGGAACAGATGAAAATATATACGTAACTACCGATTTTGGTGCAACATGGGCAATGGAACATAATGGTTCTGGTACCTCAAGTTTATACAGAATTAGAGCAACACCTGATGGTGACTTATTTGCTTGTGGTTCACAAGGTACTATTATTACAAAAATTGCACCTTTTGGAGCCGATTTTACAGCAAGTGAAGATACTATTTGCGAAGGAAGTACTGTTGATTTTACCGACCTCTCATCAGGTACTATTACTTCATGGAACTGGACATTTGAAGGAGGAACACCACCAACATCAACAGACCAAAATCCAACAGTTACATATAACTCTACTGGAGAATATGATGTAACACTCGAAATATCTGATGGAACTACTTCTGATACTAAATATGAAGCAGACATGATTCATGTTATTGTTGAGCCAATAGCTCCAAATACACCGGCTGGAGCAACAGCAATATGTGCTGGTAGTATTGAAGAATATACAACACTTAGTATTGATGGCGCTGACTCTTATTATTGGGAAGTAGATCCTACTGATGCAGGTACAATTACTGGTACGGGTATTACTGGTACTTTTAATTCCGATGATAGCTGGACAGGAGACTATACCATAAAAGTAAAAGCAACTAATATGTGTGGATGGGGTCCTTGGTCCAATGTTCTTAATTGCACATTGAATTTCAACCCTTACATGTTTAGCCTAAGCGAAGGTGGTGGTTATTGCTCAGGTGGTAATGGTATTGAGATAATACTTGATGGTTCAGAAACTGGCGTTGATTACGAACTATTTTTAGATGGTACAAGTACTGGAACTATACTTGCCGGAACTGGAAACTCACTTAGTTTTGGTCTTCAAACAGGGCAAGGTATTTACACTGTTACA
>JASFZK010000166.1:0-4039 GCA_045267845.1 Bacteroidota bacterium
TCAGGATAACTCGAAGCAACTTCAATTAATGAAGCTTCACTCCTACGTAGAGAAACCTCATAACCCATAATATTATACTCAATTGGGTCTTTTAAAGGTGCATTTTTTACAACTATTACTTGCTTGCCAACAACGAAACCCATTTCTATAATTCGCTTTCGAAAGGCACCTCTGCCCCTAACTTTTATGATGATAGCTTTATCACCGCTTTTGAGTTCCGAAAGATTCATAAATAAAGAAATGAGTAATGAAATTTATAATAGTTTACTTACGCAAAATAAGAAATATACGAGAAATTATGCAATACCCACAATTGGGTATATTAGGTGAACCTAATAAGGCGTATTAATTTCTTCGTTAAAATATATCAAATAATGGATTTGCGTAAAAACATTACCTATGCGATAACCCCAATGATTGGCTAACAATAACTTACATTCATTAATTGCATTCTCACGTGCAGCAATATTATTTTTTTGAAGCAGTAAAATGAAATCTTTCATATCCTGGTAGATATCAGCAAGGTTTTCTGAAAGACTTGCTTTTACTGGTTCTGTTTCATTAATGCTCTGAGGATCAATTATCCAATACTCATCACTTTTTTCAAATTTCTCTCTCAATACAGTAAATATTCTCTCCCATTGCTCTTCGGTAACAAAACGCTCATTTACCTCCGGATTTTCAGGCTGTATATCGGGGAGTAACGAACCTTTAAGGTATAGAAGTGGTAATATGCGTTGAGTGAAGCCAAGAATAGCTTCTTTATTCTTTCCTTCAATATTTTCAAAAAAGTGGCAAAACTCATTTGCAATGGTTGCCATTTCGATTACCGATTTTGATAAAGTAATTTCTTCAATTTCTTGACTGCTCATATACGAAGTTTTTTTTGCAAAAATAAAAAGAAAAAGGCATGACATTTATTGCCACACCTTTTTTTGTATTGTTAATTAAAATTAATCTAAACCTAAGTCACTAACATAACTCTTTATTTTGTCATCCAATTCGGTATTAACTTTGTCGTAATCAGATTTATTATCCAGAGGAGCAACAACACCAAAATAGAATTTGATTTTAGGTTCTGTTCCCGATGGCCTTACGGTTACTTTGCCGCCATCAGCTGTGAAAAATTGGAGAACATTTGATGAAGGTAGATCTATTGATTCTTCTATGCCAGTTTCCATGTTTTTCGAAATACAAGTAAGATAATCTTTAACAACTACAACTTTTGAATTGTTTAAGCTAGTTGGTGGTTTAGACCTGTATCCATTCATAATTTTCTGGATTTCTTCAGCACCAGCTTTACCTTTTCTAACAACTGAAACTAGCTTTTCTTTGAAAAGCCCAAATTGAAGATAAATATCCATTAACAAATCATAAAGTCCAATTCCTTTATCAGCGGCCCATGCTGCTGTTTCGGCAATCATGACACATGCAATTACTGCATCTTTATCTCTAACAAAATCGCCAACTAGATATCCATAACTCTCTTCACCACCACCAATAAATGTTTTCTTACCTTCAAAACTCTTTATTTTATCAGCAATAAATTTAAATCCTGTTAGAACATCAAAATATTCCACATCATATTTTTCAGCAATTTTAACAAGCAACTCCGAAGTTACAATCGTTTTCACAATGAATTCTTTGCCCGTAAGTTTACCCAACTCATCCCATTTTGTAAGTAGATAATATACTAATAACGATGCTGCTTGATTACCATTTAGCAACATCATATCATCACCTTTTCGAATTGCAATTCCTACACGGTCAGCATCAGGGTCAGTTGCCATCACAAGATCAGCATCAATCGCTATTGCTTTTTTCATTGCAAGCTCAAGTGCAGCTGACTCTTCTGGGTTTGGTGACTTAACAGTTGGAAAATTACCATCGGGAGCTGCTTGCTCCTCAACAATATGTACCTGTTCGAACCCAAACATTTTTAATGCTCTAGGAACAAGAGGGTAACCTGTACCATGTATTGGAGTAAATACAATTTTAAAATCCTTTTGTCTCTTAATTGCTTCAGGAGAAAGTGTTAACCCATGGATTTTATCAAGATAAACTTTATCAACATCTTCACCAATAATCTCAATTAATTCTTTATTCCCTTCAAATTTAACATCACTAATATCTTTTATTTTAAGAACCTCAGTAATTACATTCTTATCATGAGGACTAATAAGCTGGCCACCATCATCCCAGTATGCTTTGTACCCATTATATTCCTTGGGGTTATGCGATGCTGTAATTACAATACCACCTTGGCAACCAAAATGCCTTATTGCAAATGATAGTTCAGGTGTGGGGCGTAATGCATCAAACAAATACACTTTAATGCCATTTGCCGAAAATACATCAGCAGTAATTTGAGCAAAATATTCACTATTATTTCGTGAGTCACATGCAATTGCAACCTTTATGTCAATATTAGGAAAGTTCATTTTAAGATAGTTAGCCATACCTTGGGTAGCAGCGCCAACAGTATATTTATTCATTCGGTTAGTTCCTACCCCCATTATTCCACGTAAACCACCTGTACCAAATTCAAGATCACGATAAAATGACTCAGTCAATTCCTGAGGATCACCTTCAATCATTTCCTTTACTATCTTTTTAGTTTCTTCATCGTAATTACCAGTTAGCCAAATATTGGCTTTGTCGAGTACATCTTTATCGATTTGTGTTTTCATATCATAATTAATTTATTGAGTTATTTTGATAGTATTATTACCGGTCTAAAACTACTAATCTAGCTTGCTTAACATTACCTTAAGGCTATCAAGCCAGTAAGGTATTTCAATTTGATAATCATGTTTTAGTTTTGCTTTATTAAGAACGCTATAGTATGGTCTGTTGGCTTTTGCCGGAAAATCTTTTGACTCAATTGCATTTACCCTACAATTAATCTTTAACTCTTTCATTATAGCAATGGCAAAATCGTACCAACTTATAACTCCTTCATTACTATAATGATAAATTTCTCTGATGGTATCATTATCTGTTTTTTGTGCAATAATCATTATTGCCATTGCTAAATCAGCAGCATGTGTTGGTGTACCTATCTGATCAACAACTACACCCAACTCATCGCGCTCTTTACCAAGCCTGATCATTGTTTTAACAAAATTATTTCCATACGCCGAGTACAACCATGAGGTTCGTATAACTATTCCACGGTTGGTATTATTAAATACAGCTTCCTCACCCTCCAACTTTGTTAAGCCATAGTATGAATCGGGAGCAGGAGAGTCGATCTCTTCATATGGTTTGAAATGTTTTCCATCAAAAACATAATCTGTTGAAATGTGAATTAATAGAGACATATTTTTGTTACAGACTTTTGCTAAATTTTCAACAACATCACAATTTACAAGCATTGCCATACTTTGATCATCTTCAGCTTTATCTACAGCAGTATAGGCTGCACAATTAACACAAATAGATATATTATTGTCTTCAAAATATTTTCCAACTTGCTCGAAGTTAGTAAGATCCAGATCTGCAATATCAGTAAAGAAAAAAGAAAAGTCAGGGAATTGTGTAGAAATTGCCCTAATCTCTGAACCTAGTTGACCGTTACTACCTGTTATTAGTATATTGTGCATCTGATTAATAGTTAATTGAGTTATTGGTTAATATCATTAAACTAATACTTAGGTATCTTTCAATCTATTCTAATTTAGCCCTCCCTTATCAGTTTATCAAAAAAAGCAATGGTGGGTTTAAGTCCATCTTCAAGACTAACTTTTGGTTCCCAGTTTAATTTTCTTTTTGCCAATGATATATCAGGTTGTCTTTGCATTGGATCATCTGACGGAAGGGGCTCAAAAATAATTTTAGATTTACTGCCTACCAATTTCAAGATTTTTTCGGCAAGTTCCAACATTGTAAATTCACCAGGATTACCAATATTGACAGGGCCAGTGAAATCATCACCTGTGGCCATCATTTTTAGCATACCTTCTATTAAGTCATCAACATACTGAAAACTACGAGTTTGCATTCCATCACCATAGATTGTAATATCTTTGCCTTGTAA
>JASFZK010000167.1:0-3921 GCA_045267845.1 Bacteroidota bacterium
AGATGTGTCTTCTTCTGGTGAATAAGTAAATACACCAAGGCGCTCAAACTTACTTTGTTTAACGAATTCCATTAATTGTTCAAACTCTTCATCAGTTTCACCTGGATATCCAACAATAAGTGTTGTACGTAATGCAACATTAGGGACTTCCTTTTTTATTTTATGGATTAGCTCAATTGTTTTTTCACCACCTAAACCTCTTTTCATGGATCGAAGTATACGGCTGCTAATATGCTGTAATGGCATATCCATGTATGTGCATACTTTAGGATTATCGCGCATAACATTTAATAATCCTGTTGGGAAATTTGCAGGATAAGTATAATGTAGTCTGATCCATTCAATTCCTTCAACTTTTGAAATAATGTTTAGCAGATCAGGAAGCTCTCGTTTTCCGTAGTTATCAATCCCATACCAAGTTAAGTCCTGGGCAATTAAAATTACCTCTTTAACACCTTGCTTGGCAAGGAACTTAACCTCATTTAAAATTTCCTCTTTTGATTTTGAAATATGTTTTCCACGAATTAAAGGAATGGCACAAAATGAACAATTTCTATTACATCCTTCCGAAATTTTTAAATAAGCATAGTGTTTAGGCGTAGTTAAAAGTCTTTCGCCAACTAGTTCTTTTTTATAATCAACGTTAAGAGAATTAAGTATTTCTGGAAGTTCATTAACGCCAAAAATTCCATCAACTCCTTCAAGCTCTTTTGTTAATTCCTTTTTGTAACGTTCGGATAAACAACCTGTGACAATAACCTTCTCAGTGTCGCCATTAGCCTTTAATTGTATGGCATTTAGGATTGTGTCTATTGATTCTTCTTTGGCATCATGAATAAAACCACATGTGTTTATTACGATAACTTCAGCCTTTTCATTGGAATCATGAACAACAGTATAGTTTCCATCTACCTGATTCATTAGAACTTCTGAATCCACTAAATTCTTAGAACAGCCTAAGGTTATGATATTTATTTTTTTCTTCATTTTTTCTTGTTTACACTAAGATACATGCATAAATAAACAGATTGTACAATTTATCTTAATTATGAATCCAATAAAGGTATTTGGGTATTTGAGAACAGTATTTTCCTAGGAGAAAAGACTATCAACAAACGATTTGCGATTAAAAATCTGAAGGTCTTCCATTTTTTCGCCAACACCAATATATTTTATGGGTATTTTAAACTGATCGGATACACCAATCACAACACCACCTTTTGCAGTACCGTCAAGTTTGGTAAGTGCCAATGCATTAACTTCGGTAGCCGCAATAAATTGTCGGGCTTGCTCAATTGCATTTTGCCCGGTTGATGCATCGAGTACCAAAAGTATTTCGTGGGGTGCATCAGGCATAATTTTTTGCATAACCCGATTTATTTTCGAAAGCTCGTTCATAAGGTTTATCTTATTATGAAGTCGTCCGGCAGTATCAATAATTACAACATCTGCATCCGATGCAATGGCTGATTTTAAAGTATCGTATGCAACCGAAGCAGGATCAGCACCCATGCCCTGACTAACAATTGTTACCCCAACACGCTCAGCCCAAATGGTTAATTGTTGAACTGCGGCAGCACGAAAAGTATCTGCAGCACCGAGTACTACTTTTTTTCCGGCGGCTTTAAAGTTATGAGCTAATTTGCCAATTGTTGTTGTTTTGCCAACGCCGTTTACGCCAACAACCATTATAACATATGGTTTACTATTGGTAGGAAGGTCGAAATCACTTCCGTCACTAGTACTATTATCAAGTAATAACTGCTCTATTTCATTTTTAAGGATAGCATTTAGCTCGTCGGTACCCAAGTACTTATCACGAGCAACACGTGCCTCAATTCGTTCAATTATTTTCAAAGTGGTGTGTACACCAACATCTGATAATACTAAAGCTTCCTCTAAGTTATCGAGTACTTCTTCGTCAACTTTTGATTTACCAACAACAGCTTTTGATATTTTTGAAAATACACTTTGACGTGTTTTTTCTAAGCCTTTATTAAGGTCTTCTTTTTGCTGTTTTTTCGAAAACATTGAAAACAAACCCATAATGTAAATTATTAGTTGGTTATTAATTTCTACTACATCCAACAAAAAAAGCTTCTCCCTACATTGCAGGAAAAAGCCACTTTAAGTAAGATTAAAATATATCTAAACTAAGATTTATTTTTTAAAATAATCTTTTACCTCACTTGTAGGTATAATTTCTTCCTTAAATGAATAAGCACCAGATTTAGCTGATTTTCTCATTCTGATAACTTTTGTAAAATCCTTACCGGATGATTGTAGTGATGCAACAACTTTCTTAGCCATAGTCCTATTTATTTAATTTCTCTGTGAACAGTCATTTTCTTCAAGATTGGGTTATACTTTTTTAACTCAAGTCTTTCAGGTGTATTTTTCTTGTTTTTTGTTGTAATATATCTTGATGTTCCGGGCATTCCACTTGTTTTATGCTCAGTACATTCAAGTATTACTTGTATCCTTGCGTCTTTACTCTTTTTAGCCATTTTTATTTCGCTTTAAAATTCGGACGGCAAAAGTACTAACTTTATATATATAATCCAATATAAAATTATTATTATTTTAAATATCATTTTTTGAACAGCGTTAGTACCAAATTTTATACTCGTAGCCATGATTGTGGCAGGGATTGAAGCGTTAGCTTGTTGAAATACTGATGTGATTTTTGTAAGTAAAACGAGGCTGAGGAAGGAAGACACGGGATTACTTTACAAAAACACAATCAGTATGAAACAACTTTAAGCGTAAAGCCCGATGACCTGCCGAAATTAGTTTGATACTGTTTTCAATAGTCGATATTCGAAATTGAGGTAGGTTTGCCACCCCTAAAATAATTCAAGTTCCAATTAAATTATGTGCTTAAGATATTCCTAAAATGGCTTGTATATAGGGTTTTATGCCTGCGAAAAAGAATTCTACTGCGATTACCATTACGATGAGGCCCATTAATTTCATCATTATTTTGTTGCCTTTATCGCCTAAAAACTTTGTGATACCTACGGCTCCAAATAGTACAATCATTAATGTGATTAGGACTAAAACTATGGATGTGATTACGAGTGCTGAATCGGTATAGCTTTTGCTGTCGCCCATTAAAACTATGGCGTTTGTTATTGCTCCAGGGCCTGCTATCATTGGTATTCCCAGCGGTGTTATGGCAATGTCATCAACATATTTTTCTACGTCTTCGGCTCTTACTTTCATTGGACTTAGCTTTGCATTTAGCATATCATAGCCCATAATGAAGAAGATTACACCACCTACAACTTGCAAACCAGCTACTGAGATGCCGAAAAATGTAAACATATATTCTCCCAAAAATGCGAAAAGTATGAGAACAAATGCAGCAGTTACGATTGCTTTTATTGCTGTTTTTCGTCTTTCATGTTTCGATAATTCCGATGTCATTGTTAAAAAAACAGGCATGATCCCCATGGGGTTCATCAATGTGAGGAAGGAAGTAAAGTATAGTAGGATGGTAGTGAAATTGTCCATGATAGTGCTAAGTTGAAAGTTTGTAAAGTTGAAAGTTAGTAAAGTTGAAAGTTTGAAGTTGGAAGCTAGTGGTTGTGAGATAACGTTTCTAGCTTCCGACTTCAAGCTTCTAACTTCATTTACATTTCTCTAATTTTTTGATCAACAGTGTCAATTATTTTATTTCTACAATCAATAGTTCTGCGTACAATATCTTCACCTCTTTTAATAAGATCGGCTGTGAATACTTTATCGGCAATACCGGAGGCATTTATTTTTACATTTAGAAAAGCACCTTCAACTGCCGCTAGAACGCATAAGGCTCCAACTCCTGCATCTGAAACTGAATTTGGATTTCCATTCTCGGCCATGGCACGCATAACTTCAATTGATTTGTATGATGTTTCCATAACTTTAAAGGGAATT
>JASFZK010000168.1:0-17017 GCA_045267845.1 Bacteroidota bacterium
CTACAAAAGTAACGACACAAGCTATATTTACGGACTTTTGCATTATGGCGGAAGCGACCATTATAGTGTACAGGCTATTAGTAAGATTCAAATTTATAGGATTAATAATAGTGACTTAGTGAGACTAATTTACACTTCGGATGATCCAGGTATTAGTCAGCAGACCTTAAAAATACTTTCGAAAGTATTCATGAAAAATTACAAATTGCTAAGGTCAACTGAAACTAGTTTGGTTGTTAAGTATTTTGAAGCACAAGTTGATTCGGCTGATAGAAAATTACAGGCTGCCGAAGATAGGCTTCTGCAATTTAACATGAAAAATAATATCATAAACTATTATGAGCAAAGTAAGGCCATAGCTGGGCAAAAGGAAGATCTCGATTTATTTTATCAGAATGAGCAAATACGACTGGCTTCTTCGGTTGCCAATTTAAGAGAATTAGAACTTAGTTTAACAGCTAGAGACAGTATATATTTGAAGAGTGATGAAATTAACCAGATGAAAAAGGAGCTGTCTCAAGTCACTGAAAGCATTGTTATTAATGAGCTAGCTGCTGATTATGATCATAGAGTAGTAGATCAGCTTGAAGTTCTTAAAGTTCGTCAACAGGAGCTAAGAAATGACATCAAATTTTATGTTGATCAACTATATTTATATAGTCATTCCACGCAAGGAATTCCAATACAGTCACTACTTGATAGTTGGCTTATCAACACATTAAATCAAGAAGAGTCCAAGGCTGCATTAATTGTATTAGCAAAAAGAAAGCTAGATTTTGTAAGAACTTATCAGCGATTTGCCCCTTTGGGAGCCATGCTTAAACGAATTGAGAGAGATATTTCTATTACCCAACAGTCCTATCTTGAGCTGCTTAGAAGTTTGAACTTGGCAAAGATGAAACAGCAGAATGAAGAGATGTCGACCAATATTAAAATGGTTGATGAACCTTTCTTCCCAATAACAGCAAATCCTTCAAAGGCAAAATTGTTGGTTTTAGTGGCAGCTGTATTTGGGTTTCTTTTAACAGCATTTATTATTCTAATGCTCGAGTATTTTGATAGTTCAATGAAGAATCCATCTCAGGTTGTAAAATCTACTAAGATGAAACTCGCAGGAGCATTTCCTCGATTGAGTTCACGTAGTAGAGCAAATGAGCTTGCATTTGTTGGACGACGACTAATTGATATAATTATCCAAAATATTAAATTGGCACTCGATAGGGATGATGCACAAAAAGAAAATGATCCGTATGTGATTACGGTTTTTAGTACTCAAGATGGTGTTGGTAAAACAATTATTTGTGATAGAATCGTTAATAGGTTAAGAGAAGTTGGCGACAGAGTACTATATTTGAATTATTCAGCAGATACAAGTATTGAGGATGATTTTAATTATTCATATATTTATAAAATAACTGATAATTTTATAGACGTTGAGAATTTACAGCAGCTTATTAGTTCAAAATTTTTAAGGAAAGCAAATAATCCATACGACTATATTTTTATAGAGCTTCCCTCAATTGTTTATAATACCTATCCCATTAAACTAATAAGTAAAGTTGATTTATCATTATTTGTAATTAATGCAACAAGTAATCTAACTAAAGCCGATAAAACCGCCCTTGAAACTTATGATGAGGTTGCTCTTTATAAACCAATGGTTATTATTAATGAAGTTGAGTTACATAACTTAGATGAGTTGCTATCAAATGTGCCAAGCATTACTAAGCCAGATAGGTTTGGGAGAATTAAGAAATTAATTGCCACTTTCTCAAAATACAGAGTAAATATCAACAGAAAGGCTTAATCTGTGGCAGGATATTTAGCTAAAATACTTAAGAACCATAACTTCCTATCATTAGCAAATAATGGAGCTGTTGCTATTTTTGGTTTTTTCTCATTTATTATTCTTGTGCGGAGTTTACCAACTTATGAATTTGGTGAGTGGGTATTGTTTATAACAATGCTCAATTTTTTAGACATGCTTCGGTTTGGTATTACCCGAACTGCCATAGTTAGGTTTTTATCAGGAGCAAATAAAACAGAAGGTAGGCAACTTATTGGCTCAAACTACGTGATAAATCTTGCTACGACACTATTTTTAATTAGTATTGTTATGCTAATTAATTTCTTTTTTTCAAGTACTATTGATGCATCAGGATTTACGCTTTTCTTTACCTGGTTCCCTATTGTTGCGATAATCAATTTACCATTTAATAATTCATTATCAGTACTTCAGGCCAAACTGCGCTTTGATCGAATATTAATTATTCGAGTAATAAACATTGGCTCATTTATGTTATTTTTAATAGTAAATTATATATTTTTCCAGGCTAGTATAATTGTTATTATGTGGGCCTATATAATTACAAATATATTCACCTCTATAATTGCAGCATCACAAAACTGGGATGGTATACGTTATATTTTTAGAGCGAAAATGAGCACTAACAGGATAATATTGAACTTTGGTAAATATACATCAGGTACTCTTATCGGATCTAACTTGCTTAAAAGTGCTGATGCTTTCATATTAGGATTAAGTCCTTTTATTGGTGTTACCGGCGTAGCCTTATATAGTATTCCTCTTAAGCTTACCGAAATAATGGAAATACCGGTTAGAAGCTTTGCGATGACTGTTTTTCCAAAGATGTCCAAAGCAAGTATTGAAGGCAAGAAGGATATGGTTAAGGAATTATACTATAAGAATGTTGGAGGTCTTACATTTATGCTTTTACCTTTGTTGGCATTCTCATTTATTTTTGCCGAAGAGTTTGTAACTATCTTAGGTGGACCTGAATATAAAGAAACGGCAAGTGTTTTTAGAATTTTTTGTATTTATGGCCTACTGCTGCCTTTTGATAGATTTACTGGTGTTGCTCTAGATAGTATTAATATGCCAAAACAAAATTTTATTAAGGTCATTTATATGACACTCGCAAATATTATTGGCGATGCAATTGTTGTTTTTGGATTATATTATATCATACTTGCTGTATCGGTAGTTACGTTGATATCTGTTGGTTACACAAATGTAGAAGTCATAAGTGCCTCTGCAAAAATGTACACAACAATAACGGTACTAAATATGGTTGCAGTTATTACCATTTTATTTACAGTTATTGGTATTTTTGTTGGTACTTATTTTTTGAGAAAAACTCTAGACCTAAAATTAAGATTTGTTTTTAAGGGAGGGGTATTATTTTTCAAAGAGGTTGTAAATATGTATATCGCAAAAAAGACTTGAAAATTTATACACTTTCGATTAAAGGAGGTTATAATTAATTTTACTATTTTTAACTCCAATGTTTGAATCATTAAAAGAAAAACCAGGAGCGGCAAAACTTCAGCATCCAATAGTTATTGTTGGTATTATTGTATTATCAGTAATATTTAGCTATGCAATTGCAAAAGGAGGAATAATAATAGCCCTTGCTCTCATCGGACTTCTGTTCGGATTATTTTTCTTTAATCGCCTATTTAATAACCCTTCCATTGGAGTTACTACTTTGTTAATATTCTCATTTGTAGCTATTGGTTTAACCCGGTACATTAGAGATGTTCCATTGGGACTTGGTATTGATGGATTATTGGTTGTTTCTTTTATTGCAGTATTTTTTAAGAATTTTTATAAAAAAGTAAATTTTAGCCAGGTTAATAGGGATATTACTTATTTATTATTTGTATGGTTCGCATTTGCGATACTTGAATTTTTTAATCCCCAAGCTCTTAGTAAAACAGCATGGTTTTATGCCATGCGTGGTGTGTCTTTATATCCCATATTATTTGTGCCGTTGGGGTTAATATTATTTAATAGGCTTCGATTCCTATATTTATTCCTTTACATATGGGGAGCATTTACCATAATAGCAACCATTAAAGGGTTAATGCAGCTTTACATCGGACTCGATTCAGGTGAGCAGTTTTGGATTGATACTGTTGGAGGAATAACGCACATAATTAATGGCCAACTTCGTGTTTTTTCATTTTTTAGTGATGCTGGTCAGTTTGGTGCTGCACAGGGTGCTGGGGGTATTGTTGGTTTACTTGTAGCTGGTAGTATTAAAGGAAAGGGTAATAAAATATTCTTCCTGTTAATGGGAATAGCAGGTCTGTGGGGCATGATGTTATCTGGAACACGAGGTGCGATTATTGTACCTCTTATCGGAGGTGTTGTTTTTCTTATAATAAGAAGAAATATGCGTATTCTCATTCTTGGTGGCGTAATGTTAGCATTCCTGTACGTTTTCTTCGCATTTACATGGATTGGCGAAAGCAATTATCAGGTTTCTAGAATGCGAACAGCTTTTAGACCCGAGGCAGATGCTTCCTACATAGTTCGTCTTGAAAACCGTAAAATTTTAGGAGTTTATTTAGTTGATAAACCATTTGGTGGTGGCATAGGTAGTGCGGGTAACTGGGGGATTCGATTTTCACCTCAAGGATTTCTTGCAAACGTTGCTACTGATAGTTGGTATGTGCAAATTTGGGCAGAACAAGGTATAGTTGGCTTATTTTTACATTTATTTATTCTTTCGTACATACTGCTGAAAGGTTTTTATTTAGTATTATTTAGGGTCAGGAGTGATGAACTACGAGGGATTCTTGGTGCCCTCATTGCTGGTTTTGCCGGAGTTATGGGCGCAAGTTACGGTAATGGTGTGCTTGGGCAGATGCCTACAGGTGCATTAATTTATTTGAGTTGGGTTTTTATTTTCTTGGCGCAACAGTTTGATAGAGAGTTTATTTATCTTACATCCATTGGAAAATCTCCCCAGTCTATTTTTATAAAGGATTAATTTTTAACAGTCATTGCAAATATGGATTCAAAAAAAAGCCAACCATTAGTTTCTGTTATTACTGTTAATTTTAATCAGGCTAAAGTCACTTGTGAGTTTTTGGAATCATTACAAAAGATTACCTACAATTCAATTGAAGTTTTTGTGGTGGATAATGATTCACCAACTGATAATCCTGATATTATTAAGGAAAAGTACCCAAGTGTAACCTTGCTGAAAACTGGAAAGAATCTAGGTTTTGCCGGAGGAAATAATTTTGCAATTCCGCATTGTAAGGGCAAATATATATTGCTAATAAATAATGATACTGAGGTTAAACCTGATTTTTTGGAACCCATGGTTGAACTATTGGAGTCTGATGCTACAATTGGTATGGTTAATCCGCGTGTTCAATATTTTTATTCACCAGGTGTTATTCAGCATGCCGGTTATACACCTTGGAACTTTATCACGATTCGTAATTTTAGTATTGGATACGGAAAAAAAGACATCGGACAGTTTAATAATGTAAGCGAATCGGGATCAGTTTTTGGTGCAGCTATGTTAGTCCCATTAAGTGTTATTAAGGATGTTGGAATGATGGCAGATATTTTTTTTCTGTATTATGAAGAACATGATTGGGCGGCACACATAAAAAAGGCTGGCTATAAGACTTACTACCAGGGTAATTCACTCGTTTATCACAAAGAATCAGTATCAACAGGGAAAGATAGCCCGTTTAAGATTTATTACATAACAAGGGGTAGGATTTTATTTGCACGTAGAAATACACGCGGATTTAAAAAACTACTATCGTTACTTTATATTTATTTGATTACTACACCACGAATCTCCATAGGGTATATGTTACATTTTAGGTTCGATTTGGTTTGGGCTTTTTGGAGAGCTGTTTGGTGGAATTTATCACACCGTAGCGGTATTGTATTTAACCTTCCAGAATATCCAAATTAGGATACCGCTTTTCCTTGTTTTTATACCTTAATAGTTGTACTAACAATCGCTATCGCTGAATTTTGCTTTCATTTATTTATTATCTTTACAAATTAAACAAAAAATGAGATTATCGGCAGATTAGCCTATGACAGCAAAACGAACATACTATCCTCTAGTATCAATTATAACAGTAAACTTTAACCAATCAGAGGTAACTTGTGCTTTTATCGAGTCGTTAAACAAAGTAACCTATTCAAATTTTGAGGTAATTGTTGTTGATAATAACTCAACTGAGGATGATCCCAGTATAATTAAGGAACGGTATCCTAATATTATTTTCATACAAAATCCAATAAATTATGGATTTGCTGCTGGAAATAACTTTGGTTTGATGCGTGCCAAGGGCGATTACGTAATGTTGTTAAACAATGATATTGAGGTTCCTCCAGGATTTATGGAACCTCTTGTTGAAAAACTTGAAAGTAATCCGAAGATTGGTGCTGTAAGTCCGAAAATAAAGTTTTTCTATCAGCCCGATACAATACAATACGCTGGATTTACACCCATTAATAATATTACCATGCGCAATGCTGCAATTGGTTTTCGACAAAAGGATATAGGCCAATTTGAAAAAGATCGCGAAACTGCCTATGCCCATGGTGCAGCAATGATGGTGCCAATGGAGGTTGTAAAAGAAGTTGGGCTTATGTCTTATATTTTCTTTTTATATTATGAAGAAGCTGATTGGTGTGCACGAATTGCTAATGCGGGTTACTCAATGTATTATGTACACGATTCTTTCGTCCTACATAAAGAGTCTATTTCCACAGGGAAGTTAAGTACATTAAAGATTTATTACCTTAACAGAAACAGAATAGTTTTTATGCGTCGTAATATTCAGGGGCGTGAATTTTACTTAAGCTTGAGTTATCAGCTCTTTGTAGCAATTCCAAAAAATGCGTTTAAGTTTTTACTCAAAGGTAAGATAGGTTTGTTTTTGGCATATTACCGTGCAATTGGTTGGAATCTTAAAAACATTTTTTCAAAGGAAATTCATGAAAATCCTAAACTATAATCTATTTACAATAAATTACTATGATTATTTCAAATATACTTGACATATTACAATATCTTCTTCTGATATATTTGGGATTTTCAGCGTGTTACTTGCTTTTTTTCGCCATTTCATCTTATTTCTATAAAGAAAATAAGTACGTAAGAAGTGATGATCTTCAGCGTAGGTTTTTAATTCTTATCCCCGCTTATAAAGAGGATAGTGTAATTATTAATACTGCCACCGAAGCTTTGAAACAGGATTATCCATCTGATTTGTATGACGTTTATGTAATTGCTGATTCGTTTGAGCCAAAAACTCTAGAGGTGCTAAATAGAACTGATGGGGTTGGTTGTATTGAGGTTTCATTTGTGCACAGTACCAAAGCCAGATCCATTAATAAAGCACTTAAGTTTGTTAAAGATGATTATGATGGTGTGATAATTTTGGATGCCGATAACATAATGGACCTCGACTTCATCCGAAAAGTAAACATTGCAATGTCAAATGGAGAAAAAGCAATACAGGGGCATAGAGTTGCAAAAAATCACGATACATCATTTGCAATATTAGATGCTTTAAGTGAAGAGATTAACAATACAATTTTTAGGAAGGGGCATGTTGCTGTGGGAATTTCGTCGGCATTAATTGGTTCAGGAATGGCTTTTGATTTTAATCTCTATAAAACAATAATGGATGATATTGACACTTTTGCAGACGAAGACAAGGAGCTGGAAATAAAATTGTTACGTTCATGGAATAAGATTAGCTACCTAAATGATGCATATGTGTATGACGAAAAGGTAAGTAATTCAAAAGTTTTTGTAAAGCAACGTTCACGATGGATTTCTTCACAAATTTATTATGCGCGAATTTTTCTCTTTAAATCTATCAAAGACCTTTTTGCACATTCCAATTATGATTTTTTCGATAAGATGGTGCAATTAATATTGGTGCCGCGAATTTTATTACTAGGCATTTCATTCATTATGACTGTTATTTCGATCTTTGTTAGCGGCGATTTATTTTTGTATTCTTGGTCGGCAGTATTACTAGCATGTGTTTTAGCTTTAATATTATCGGTTCCAAAGCTGTTTTATAATAGGCAAACTGCCATTGCAATAATGAGTTTGCCATATGGTTTTTTAATGATGGTATTAGCAATATTCAAGATTAAATTAGGGCATAAAAGATTGAGTCCAACGCCGCACTATACAACCACAAATGTTAAAGGTAAAAAAGCCAAAACTAATTTAGAATAATATATAATGATTGTACTACAAATAATTCAAATCATATTATTGATTTACTTGGGATTTGCTTCTCTCTATATATTTATTTTTGGTTTTGCCAGTCTTTTTCCTGTTCGAAAGAAAAATGATTCATCATCTGACATGCGTAGATATGCTGTTTTAATACCTGGTTATAAAGAAGATCAGGTTATTATTGAAGTTGCTGAGGATGCTACTAATCAAGATTATCCCTCTGATCTTTATGATGTTATTATCATTGCCGATTCATTCAAAAAAGAAACACTTGACATACTAAGAAAATTGCCCATTAAAGTTATTGAGGTTTCATTTGATTTAAGCACAAAGTCAAAAGCGCTTAACAAAGCCATGGCTCAACTACCCGATATTTATGATGTTGCCTTGGTATTAGATGCTGATAATTTAATGGAAAAAAGTTTTATTACTAAGATTAACAATGCATTTAATACAGGTTATATTGCTGTTCAAGGTCATCGGGTTGCAAAAAACTACAATACCCCTTTTGCAATATTGGATGCTATTAGTGAAGAAGTTAATAATAAAATTTTCAGAAAGGGACATCGGGTTCTTGGTTTCTCGGCCGCTTTAATTGGCTCAGGAATGGCAATGGACTATAATTATTTTAAAAAGATGATGAAGTCCATAAAAGCCGTAGGTGGTTTTGATAAGGAAATTGAATTGCAAATGTTAAAGGAAGGGATAAGGATAGAATATCTAAATGAAGCCATCGTTTATGATGAGAAAGTTCAAAAGGCTGCTGTATTCTCAAATCAGCGTAAAAGATGGCTGTCGGCTCAACTACATTATTTTAGTCTTGACTTTTTAACATCGCTAAAGCATTTAATTTTATATGGTAATTATGATTATTTTGATAAAGCCATTCAATTTGTTCAACCACCACGAGTAATGCTCCTTGGATTATTATTCATTATTAATATTATTTCTGTATTTGTGAATCCCATCGGTTGGATATATATATGGATGGGAGTTTTATTAATATGTATTCTCACATTTATCATCACAATACCTACCAGATTCTATAATCTTAATACGTTAAAAGCAGTATTTACATTACCGAAAGCCTTTTATTTAATACTTCTTTCATTGTTGAAAATAAAAGGGGCAAATAAGAAATTTATCCATACGGAGCATGGTACATAATCAACAACTAATTTCTTGCATATGAAAATAGCAATAGAAGGACAGAGACTTTTTAGGACAAAAAAGCATGGAATGGATATGGTGGCTCTTGAACTTATTAATGAGTTGCAAAAGCTAGATCATGAAAATGAGTATGTTGTTTTTGTAAAGCCCGATGTGGATAAAAGTACACTTAAAGCTTCTTCAAATTTTAAAATTGTTGAGCTTCCTGGTGGTCCTTATCCCACATGGGAACAATTTGCGCTGCCTAAGGCTGCAAAAAAAGAGGGTTGCGATATCCTTCATTGTACAAGTAATACAGCACCTGTATCGCCTGGTATGCCTTTGGTAACTACTTTGCATGACATAATTTATATGGAAAGCATAAGTGTTCTTAAGAAGGGTGGTACATGGTATCAAAAAATTGGTAATATGTATAGGCGTTGGGTAGTGCCAAAGGTTGTTAAACAAAGTGATAAAATTATAACAGTTTCTAAGTTTGAGAAAAATCGTATCGCAGAGTTCTTCAAACTACCAAGTAATGATGATAGGTTGGTGGCTATTTATAATGGGGTAACTGAGCATTTCAAGAAAATTAATGATCCAAATGAATTGAATCGTGTTAAGAAGCTTTATAACCTTCCTGATAATTTCTTATTTTTTCTCGGTAATACCGATCCAAAAAAAAACACCCCTGGTGTGTTAAAAGCATTCTCAGATTATTTAGAAAAAACGGGAGACGATATGTATCTGGTTATGCTTGATTATGAGCAGTCAGCTCTTGACAAAATTCTATCTGAAATTGGGAATAAAGAACTTAAATCCAGAATATTGTTAACCGGGTATGTTGTCAATACTGATTTGCCTGCTATTTATAACTTATGTAGTATATTTTTGTATCCATCCCTTCGCGAAAGCTTTGGAATACCAATGCTTGAGGCAATGAGATGTGGTGTGCCTGTGATAACTTCTAATACGTCGTCAATGCCTGAAGTATCTGGAGAGGCTGCTTACATAGTTGATCCATACAAACCCGAAGAAATTACTAAAGGCATTATTGAGCTTCTCAATAACAAAAAGCTTCGAGATCAACTAATTGAAAAAGGGTATAAGCAATCGCAAAAGTTTTCATGGAAAAACATGGCCATTGAGGTGCTGGAACTCTACAAAACTGTTTATAAAAATAATCACTCTAATAGTTGAGCACAATGATAAAAGATAGAGATATAGTTGTTTATGGGTTGCAAGCGTGGGATTATAACATTGCAAGTACATGTAAATATACTGCAATAGAAATGTCGAAGAATAACAGGGTGCTTTATGTAAACCCTCCCATTCAACGCAGCTCTGTTTTGTTTCATAAGAATGAGCCAGATATTCAAAAACGACTAAGGATTAATAGGGGAGAGGAAGAAGATCTTGTTCAAGAGACAGAAACACTTTGGGTTCTATATCCAAGAACTGTTGTTGAGTCAATAAACTGGATCAAATCAGCTGCAATATTTAATTTCTTTAATAAAATTAATGATAAACGATATGCCAGAGAAGTTCTTAAAGCAATAGGCAGGCTAAACTTCAACAACTTTATACTTTTTAATGATAACTCAATGATTACGGGTTTTTACTTTAAGGAGCTACTAAACCCGGCAATTTTTGTTTATCTCCTGCGTGATGGAGTAATTCATGTGGATTACCACAAACGCCATGGAACAAGGTTACAACCACTTATAATTGAAAAAGCTGATTTTGCTGTGGCAAATTCTGATTTCTTTGCAAATTACTGCCGTGAGACAAATCCAAAATCATATATGATTGGTCAAGGATGTGATTTGAGCATGTACAATGATAAAGATGGTACACTTCAGGTACCTGAGGATCTTAAGAAAATTAAGAAACCAATAATAGGATATGTTGGATTCTTAACAACAATTCGCCTTGATATTGAAGTGTTAGTTCATATTGCAGAACAAAGACCTGATTATAGTTTGGTACTTGTGGGGCCTGAAGATGAGGATTTTATTAATTCCAAATTGCATGAGTTAGATAATGTTTATTTTCTTGGCAGAAAAAAACCTGAGGAGTTGGCCGCCTATATAAAGGGATTTGATGTAGCATTAAATCCTCAAACGGTAAATGTGATTACTGATGTTAATTATCCTTTGAAAATTGATGAATATTTAGCCATGGGTAAACCAACTGTGGCAACAAAAACTACATTCATGAATTATTTTAAAGATCATACATATTTACCAACTAGTAAAGAAGAGTATATAACTGAAATAGATAAAGCTCTCAAAGAAGATTCTTCCAAACTAAGAAAAGAAAGGATTGCTTATGCATCCGAACATACCTGGGAAAATTTTGTAAATAAAATATATCATTATATTGAGAAGGCAGGTAAGTAGCTGATATCTTATGATATATTTAAAAACTATATTAAAATGATTGAAGGAAGAGATATTATCGTACACGGTTTGCAGGGCTTAGATTCTGCGATTGGCAGTAATTGTATAAATATTGCAAATGAATTTGCAAAGAAAAATCGTGTGCTTTATGTCAACTTTCCCATCGATAGATTAACATTACTTCGTCATGGTTCAAACCCTACCATAAAAATCAGGAAGGATGTACTAGCTGGTAAAATCCCTGATTTGGTTAAGGTTACTGATAGTATGTGGAATCTTAACCCAAAAGCAAAACTTGAGTCTATCAGTAAGGTAACATTTAAACCACTGTTTAAATTTCTGAATAAAATAAACAACAAGCGATATGCACAGGAAATAAAAAAGGCCATAGATAAATTAGGATTTAAAGACTATATCATTTTTAATGATAGTGACTTTTATCGAGCATTCCATTTCAAGGATTTTCTCAAGCCATCTTTAAGCATTTATTACACTCGTGATAATATGAGAGCTACTATTTTTTTTAAGAAAAATGGAGCCTATTTTGAAGATCTACTCATGAATAAATCAGATCTCGTTGTCTCTAATTCGATGTATTTAAATGATATTGCTAAATCAAGTAACCCTAACTCTGTATATGTTGGTCAAGGGTGTGATGTTACTTTGTTTAATAAAGATATTATAACAACTGTACCTCCTGATATTAAGTCGATTAATTCGCCAATAATAGGTTATATTGGAGCTCTTAAAAGCTCGAGGTTAAGTATTGAGGTGCTAGAACACATTGCCATGAGCAAGCCAGATTGGAGCGTTGTACTTGTGGGGCCTGAGGATGACAATTTTATGAAAAGCAACCTTCATAACATGAAAAATGTTCATTTTTTGGGATCAAAACCTGAAGTAGAATTGCCAGAGTACCTAAATGCTTTTGATGTGGCAATCAATCCCCAATCACTCAACGAATTAACCATAGGTAATTACCCTCGTAAAATTGATGAGTATTTAGCCATGGGTAAACCAGTTGTAGCTACACTTACAAGTACAATGGAAGTTTTTAGGGATTATACATATCTTGCAAAAAATAAAGAGGAGTATGTTGATTTAATAAAAGAAGCTCTTGCTGAAGATTCCGATGAAAATTCAGAATTGCGAATTAAGTTTGCAAATACTCACACTTGGGAAAATAATGTGCAAGCAATTTATGAAGCCATAAATAATACTAATAAGGAATAAATTATGGGACTAAAAGAAAAAATTAAATCTAATCCAAAACTCAAGAAGCTAGCACTTTGGATGTTATCACCAAAAAATCAGGCACGTCCTCGACTTTGGATAAGCCTTTTTGTTAATCCATTTAAACATAAACGTGGTAAAAACTCACTTATAAGAAGGAGAGTAAGATTGGATGTAATGCCATTTAATAATTTTGTACTGGGTCGTGATTCCACCATCGAAGATTTTTCTACTATAAACAATGGTGTAGGCGATATTATTATTGGAGATAGGGTACGGATTGGATTGAGCAATACGCTTATAGGTCCTGTTACCGTGGGTAATGATGTTATTTTTGCCCAAAATATTGTCGCATCTGGGCTTAACCATGGTTACGAAGATATTGATATGCCAATTTGTGATCAAGCTGTTTCCACCGACCCAATAATCGTTGAGGATGAAGCCTGGATTGGTGCAAATGCTGTTATTACAGCCGGTGTTACAGTTGGTAAACATTCAATTGTTGCTGCTGGTTGTGTAGTTGTAAAAGATGTGCCACCTTATTCAATTGTTGGAGGTAATCCTAGTCGAATTTTAAAGCAATATAACAAAGAAACCAAAACTTGGGAAAAGCCTCCACGTTAGGAAGAATAAAAAATATAAGAAGTAAAATACCTTTTAAACACTTGGCTTTACATAGGTATTTTTGATAATATATGGATTATATAAATTATTTTTGAGTCAAAATAGAAAAAATATTATATTTTTAGGCCGACATAATCTATGATAAATGAATAAAATTATTACATTTTTACGATACTCAAAGGACTTTGTAAAGCATGGTGAGTTTCGATATATACTTTCATCTGTTAGATATATTCTCACAGGTAAAACAACAAGAACATCACGGCACTATAAAAGTAGTCTTGGTAAATTTTATGTTCGTAAAGGAACTCTCGACTTTCAATTTGCGAATCATGCCTATGAATGGGGAGTTAAAAAGTTTGTTTACAAGCATATTAGCGACTATGATGTATTTCTAGATATAGGTGCTAACATTGGTACTTATTCTATACTTTTTGTTAATGAAGGGCTTAGTGGCTTTGCCTTTGAGCCTGTAAAATCAAATTATAATGCACTTGTTACAAATCTAAAGTTGAATAATATTGAGGACAAAGTAGTAAGTTACCCCATAGCACTTGGTGAAAGAAAGAGAAAAGCGAGTTTTACATATGATCCGATTAACACAGGGGCTTCACATCTTACCGAGAACGATGACTTTCTTGAAGTAGTAAACAATCCGGAGTTTGTTGATATTGATATTATTACGTTTGATGAATTGTTTAGTGAGATAAATGTTAAAAAAGAGGATAAGATTTTTGTTAAGATAGATGTTGAGGGTATGGAACCCAACGTTATTAAGGGAGCCTCAAAGTTTATTAAAGATCATCCCAATTTACTAATTGTACTTGAGTCGATACATAGTGGTCGATCAGATATTAAAAAGTTATTAAGCAGTATTTGTGAATTTGAATTTTTGGAAGTTGATGACCTAAATATGGCAGCGAGAAAAATATAAAAGACTATCATGAATTATATCGAAATCATATTTTGGGTACTACTATTTATAGTGTTTTATGCATATATAGGTTACGGTATCTTATTATTTTTTTTAGTAAAAGTAAAGCATCTTATTTTTCCTGAGAAAAAAATAGTTCATGATGATTATGAACCAGATGTTACTTTATTTGTTGCAGCATATAATGAAAAAGACTATGTTGATGATAAAGTAAGAAACTCATTTGAGATGAAATATCCAACAGATAAAATTCATCAGGTGTGGATAACAGATGGGTCAGATGATGGAACCCCAGATATTCTTAGCAAATATAAAAATCAGGGAGTTGAAGTTTATCATGAAGATGCAAGGGGAGGTAAAATTGGAGCTATGAACAGAGGTATGAAATTTGTCACTACTCCAATTGTTATATTTTCTGATGGAAATACCATGCTTGGAAAAGAATCGGTTCAGCGAATTGTAAATATGTTTAAAGACCCAAAGGTGGGTTGTGTTTCGGGTGAAAAACGAATCTTTAGTAAAGATAGCGATTCAGCTGTGGGAAGCGAAGGTATCTACTGGAAATATGAATCAAAACTTAAAAAGTGGGATGCTGAGCTTTATTCGGTAGTTGGAGCTGCGGGAGAACTATTTGCGGTTCGAACTGAGTTATTTCAGGAAGTTGAAAAAGATACATTGCTTGATGATTTCATAATCTCACTACGAATAGCTATGAAAGGTTATACCATACAATATGACCCTGATGCTTATGCAATAGAAAGTTCATCAGCTGATGTGAAAGAAGAATTAAAACGGAAAATACGCATAGCGGCAGGGGGTATCCAGTCTATTGTTAGATTGAGTCCATTGCTCAATCCATTTAAATATGGTGTATTAAGTTTTCAATATATTTCGCATAGGGTGTTGCGCTGGACTCTGGCTCCTGCAGCATTACCTCTAATTTTCATTGCTAACCTAATATTGGCAGTACATTACGGCTTTGATAATTATTCAAATATTTATACATTGCTTTTTTATGCTCAAGTTTTGTTCTATGGCTCATCTTTACTAGGATGGTATTTCGAAAACAGAAAAATTAAGGTCAAACTACTATTTATTCCATATTATTTCTTTGTAATGAATTATGCTGTATTTCTTGGCTTTAGGAGATACTTGTCAGGCCAGCAAAGTGTTAATTGGGAAAGAGCAAAACGAGGGTCATGAAAAAAATAACAGCAATATTAATATGGATATTTATTGTTCATGTGGCTATTTATGGTCAAAAAACCAGCCTCGAATGTACTATTGAAATTGCCAGCGATGTAGTATTAATCGATGGGTCCACATACAGTCCTGGTGATGTTGTATGTCTATTAGCCGGAGATAAAGATTATCTTCTATTAAGAGATTTTCAGGGGACAGCTGCAGAGCCAATAACAATAATTAATAAAGGCGGGGCTGTTGTAATTGACACCGATCATTTTTATGGAATTAAATTTGATAATTGTAAGCATGTAATATTTAGTGGTAATGGTGAAGAGGATTTGCAGTATGGGATACAAGTTACACGAGTTGGTAATGGAGCAGGTATGTCGGTTGATAATATGTCCACCAATGTTGAAATTGAGTATGTTGAGATTTCATATACCCTAATCGCTGGTATTTATGCTAAAACTGAGCCCTACCAGGGAGACTGTGATAACTTAATTACCCGGGAGGTTTTCACCATGTACGATCTAAAGATTCATGATTGTTATTTACATGATATTGCTGACGAAGGTTTTTATATAGGGAGCTCAAAATATACAGGTCAAACGATTTCTCAATGCAATAATATTGTTGTACTTCCTCATGTAATAGAGGGCGTTCAAGTTTATGATAACATTGTAGAAAGAACAGGGTGGGATGGTATTCAGGTTAGTTCAGCAACTACTGATTGTAATATTTTTAATAACTTAGTGAGCTTTGATTCTTTTGACGAAGAGTATGGACAGATGTCGGGTATATTAATTGGCGGCGGATCTAAATGTGATTGTTATAATAACAAAATATTGGATGGTAAAGGTGATGGCATTGATGTATTTGGGTTAGGATTTATGAAAATATACAATAATTTAATTGTAAGAGCAGGAGCAACATACAAGCCAGACGAACCAAATGAATATAAACATGGAATTTATGTTGGACAAGTGGTAACAACGCCTAACTCTACATTTAAGCTATATAATAATACAATAGTAAGTCCCAAGACTTCAGGAATAAAATATGCTAATGATGATGCCGAAATGGCCTATATTAAAAACAATCTTATTACCGACCCCGGTGAATTGGATAATAACCCATCATACATAATTATTGCTGTAGATGAACAAAAGGTTGAAATGAGTAATAACTTTAATGTACTTACTAACAGCCAAGCTAAGTTTCTTGACTTTGCAGATGATAATTTTGACTTAAAGCCAGATTCTGAAGCAGTTAATTACGGAACAAGTTTAACAAATGAAGGAATTACATTTGATATTGAGGACAGATTCAGACCATTTCATACGTATTTTGATGCTGGAGCTTACGAGTGTCACGATCCAAGTGCAGCTATAAATGAAAATGGAGCTAATGTGGGACTTGCCTATCCGGTACCTGCAAAA
>JASFZK010000169.1:0-8350 GCA_045267845.1 Bacteroidota bacterium
AGTTCTGAGGTTCTTTCTTTAACCAGTTCTTCTAAATGATTGCGATGTTTTTTTAATTCTTCTTCTACCAGCTTACGTTCTGTAATATTTGTAATAAAAACGGTTAATCCGCTAACATTTGTTAAATTATCAATAATTGGATTAAAAATCAACTCGTACCAAAACCGGCTTTCGCCTTTTCCATATTCCTGAATTATGATAAATCTTTCACCGCTGACAACACGCTCATAATTTTTAATAGCATTAAGTTGGTCTTCATCTGTGGGAATGTAATTAAGAAGACTATGTCCAATTTCTATATCAGAATCATATATTAGCTTCATTTCCTTTATATGCGCTTTGTTAAAACTCAGATACTTATAATCCAAGTCCAAAGCAAACATGATTACATTATCTGGGCTTTCTATTATTGAGGACAGCAGTGAGTTTGATTTTTGGATTTCTTCATCAGCCTGTTTATGCTCGGTGATATCGTGTGTTGCACCCTGTAAAGCAACCATTTGATTATTGTCATCAAACACTGCTTTGGCCGAAACTTCAGTCCAGATTTTTGAGCCATCTTTTCGGAACATTTCCAATTCGAAGCGAAGTGAATTCCACCGTTCTTTCATGGGCTTGGCATCTTCACGGGCAAAGACTTTGTTCAGAAATTTAATGGAAGGTGGAGTCATTGACTCCTGCATTGAAAGCTTGTTAGCCTCTTCGGGGGTATAGCCGCGAAGTTGCATTACGGCAGGACTGTGGTACAGAAATTTGCCATCAAGTTGCATTAACCAGATAGTATCAGTTGAATTCTCCGCCATCAAGCGGAAAAGCTGCTCACTCTCGAATAACTCGTTCTCAATTTTCTTACGCTCGGTAATGTCGATATGAGTCCCCACCATTCTTATTGCTTTCCCTGACTTATCAAAATATGCTTCGGCGCGAGAAAGAATATCAACCCAATGCCCATCTTTGTGCTTCATTTTGAATTCCATTTCAAATAGATCACGTTCTTTATTGATAACTTGATTCTGCATTTCCCAGGACCTTTTTACATCCTCAGGTTTGGTTAACTTTTCCCAAATAGAGAAATCATTTGGCAGTTCATCATCTTCATAACCTAATATGCTCTTCCAGGCTGGTGAATAGTAAATAGTATTGTCTAACAAATTCCAATCATATATTCCATCTTTTGTTGCATTCAATGCTAGATCATAGCGCTCTTTACTTTCTTTTAGATCTTTTTCAGCTTGCCTGCGTTCAGTTATATCACGTATTACAACAACTCTTCGCCCGTTTTCAAGGCGTTGGGATGATATTTCTAAAATTTTGTCCAGATAGTTTATTACAAAATTATTTGGTGTTTTATCTAAAAGCAAACTCTTCAGATAACTCAAGACTACGGGGAGTTGTTTGGTACTGACAAACTTTTTAGCAAGGCTAATGCCAGATTTACCCAATACTTCTTCATTAGAAATTCCAGTTATTTCTGAAAAAGCCCTATTACTTGCTATAACTTTTATGTCTTTGCTAATATAAATAATACCATCTTTTACTCCTTCAAATATGCTGTGGTACTTTTCTTCACTAACTGATAAATCCCGTGTTCTTTCAAGAACAAGTTCTTCCAATACGTCTTTTTCTTTTCGCAATTTATCTTCAGCATCTTTTATCCTAAGCATTACGTTTACCTGAGCAGTAAGCTCCAATGCATCAATTGGCTTTGATAAGAATGCATCTGCACCTATATTGAGTCCCTTAGCTCTGCTTTTTGAGTCTGTTTTTATGGCGGTTAACATTACCACAGGTATATGTTTTGTACTCGTATTCTCTTTTAACTTAATACAAGTTTCGAAACCATCCATTTCAGGCATAATAATATCCAGCAGAATGGTATCGGGGTGCTCCCTAATGGCAATATCAATTCCGTCTTGTCCTGTTATGGCTGTTAATACCTCACAGTCTGGAATATTATCTTTAATAACAGCTTTAATGCTTACTAAATTGTCAACCTGGTCGTCTATTGCTAGAATTTTTTTCATTAATTTAAGATTAAGCGTTTAGTAATTTACGAATTTCCGTTAATAGTTCCACTGGGTCGATAGGTTTGGGGATATAAGCATTACATCCTGCATCCATAAACTTTTCTTTGTCACCTTTCATTGTTTGTGCTGTAACAGCAATAATGGGAATATTTTTTGCTTTTTCATCAGCTCTTACAATTTTTAAAATTTCTATTCCATCCAGTTTGGGCAACGACATATCAAGTAAGACTAAATCAGGTAATAAAGAAATAATCATATCAAGCCCTTGCTCGCCATCAACGGCTTCCATTATATTATATTTATTTTTCAATATGGCTTTAATTGTAGTCATATTGTCGGGCTTGTCTTCTACAACAAGTATGGAAGCTTCTGAAATAGTCTCAACTTTGTTTTGATCTACCTCAACTATTTTCGTTGACTCTGAATTAATTTCTGAATTTTCATCATTGGCTTTTATACTTTCTTCGTGCCAGCTTACAGGGATAGTGATGGTAAAAATAGTACCTATCCCCAATTCGCTTTCCACACTGATGTTGCCACCAAGTATTTTTAAAAGTTTACTTGCAATGGCAAGTCCTAAACCAGTTCCTTCATATTCGCGTGCAGATGTGCCATCAACCTGCCTAAACTCATCGAAGATAAATGGAAGCATTTCCTGAGAAATTCCAATTCCGCTATCTTTAATTTTGATTATAATATTATCAGCTTCATGCTTTGCTGAAATATCAACACTCCCCTTTTTAGTAAATTTAACAGCATTACTTACAATATTCAATATTAGCTGATGAAACTTAGCATCATCAGTTTCAACTTGCGGTAAACTATTGAGTATGTTTAATGTTAAAGACAGATTCTTCTTTTCTGCCATACTTTTCATATTATCAACTACCAATCGTAACTGTGTATCAATTGAAATATAATTGGTGATGATTTCCATTTTACCAGCTTCAATTTTCGATAAATCAAGAATGTCATTTATCAACGCTAACAATTGTTTTCCATTACGTTCAATAATCTCAAGCCAGGATTTTTCTTCACTATCTAGTCTATCTTTTGTTTGGTTAACTAGTACGTTTGAGAGTACCATAATTGAATTCAAAGGTGTGCGTAATTCATGACTCATATTAGACAGAAATTCACTTTTTAGTTTGTTGGCTGTTTCAACCTGTATTTTTTGTTTTTCGATTACCGCTGTCCTCTTTTTTACTATTTCTTCCAGATGGTTACGGTAACTATCCAGTTCTTCTTCTGCTTTAACAATTGCTGTAATATCTCTGATTGTACCTAGTACAAGTTCTTTGTCGTCAACACGAATTACTTTTCCTACAATATCAGTTAAATATTCAGTATTGTCTTTTCGTTTCAGATTTACACGAATTGGTAATCCTTCCAATTTTTCTTTACTATCGTAGAAACTTTTACGTGGCTGATTTTTGGCCTTCATATCAAAAACGGTCAAGTTTAAAAGTTCCTCTTTAGAATAACCCGACATACTGCAGAAGGTAGGATTTACATAAATATATTTTCCTTCCATATCGGCAACTGTAATTCCCTCGGATGACTGATTGGTAATGGCACTAAACCTGGCCTCACTTTGTTTCAGTTCATTAATTGAATCCTGCAGGTTATCACTCATTTTTACAAATGATCTAAACAATAGTCCTATTTCGTCGTGTCGTTTTATTAACTTCGAATCAATTTCCTTAAACGTTGATTTTTGTGTTGCAATATTACCAGCAGTATGGTAGTTTTTCACAATAGTTGTGAGCAGGGTAATTGGGTTAACGATTATACGTTTTAGTACCAACCAATTTGTTATGAACACAATTAATAGAAACGACAGACCAAACAGTAAGATAATAATTGCGCTATTTATGGCTTTTGACATATATAACTTATTTGGGTATATGGTTATGAAATACCAATCGGGGCCGTGAATTTTTGTAACGGCAATCAATGCATTATGGTCATCATCAATGATATATGGAAAATTGGTTAAATCGAGAATGTGTTCAAAAACATGCTGAAGGAATTCATCGGAACTTGTTTTTGCATTCAGCATACCTTTGCTGGCTATTATTTCATCAACCAAAAGAGGATGTGCAATAATACGACCATCGCCTTGTAACAGAATGTTGTAAGTGCCATGCAGTCCTGTATTATATGTTCTCTTTACAAGATCATCAAGTAATAGATCTGTTCCAACCATACCGAGTTGTTCTCCTTCAAAATCAATAGGAGTTACACCCGAAACCATCCAGTTTCCGTTTCTCTCATCGTATAGTACACCCGACCACTTTTGTTCACGTTGGGGGTTATTTTCCTTCATGGTAATTGCCATCCATTCCTCTTCCCGCCACTCTACAGAATCATTCATTATTAAGCCCCATGGTGTTCCAGGCCAACGTGACACACTGGTTTTTTGTGGGCTGGAGAAATACAAATCCACAAAAGGTTTCCTCCAAGCTGGTCCGTATTGATTAATCATGTCGTAACCAATGGCAAGTGCTTTAATTACCTCAGGTGTAATTTCGGTTTGAGCACCAATCATCATGCTTGCCGAACCATCATGGCGACCCAAGGGCATATCCTTGCCATAGTACAACTCGGGCTTCGAACGGTAGGTGCCATCTTCAATACGTTTTTCCATATGAACTTCAAACCAATCCATGGCCTCAAGGTCGCTTGTCCTACTATACCGCTCAATATACTCCTTTTGGAAACGTGCCTGATAAGCATCTGATTCGAGGAAAAGATCACTTTCTCTTAGCCCACGTTCATTTATAAAACTAAATAATTGATTACGGGAGCTCTCTTTGGTTGATGACAAAGTATAAAAATAAATAGAAACGCTAAAAATTATGGTAGCAATGGCAATATAAATAATATAGTATTTAGTTACAATAGCTGCGATATTGTTCTTTACCTTTTCACTATTCATTCCTGAAGTAACTATCGGTTTATTACTCATAACTGTATATAATTTCTATTTCATAAATATCCCTAAAGGCTAATACCCAAAACTACAAAATATTCTTCTGTTTGTGGGTTTACCGCAAAAGTTGCCCAAATTGGCAAAGTGAATTTTTCTGTAATTATTATATCTCTTGATCCTGTTAAACCCAAAAAGACTACAGAAAAATCTTTACCGTAGAAGCCTGTAAACGGTGTTGCTCCAACAAAAACATTTAAACTATTTCCATTGATTTTAAACAGGTAACTTAATTCAAGATATGTTGAATAGTTGTTTTTTACAGCGTTTGTTTGGGTGGTATCATAAGAAATTACCTTGTCGTTACCATAAATCATGGTACCAGCGTATACCTGCAATGGGAACTTTTTGTTACTATAAGTTACGCCCAGCTCAAAAACATGTGCTGTAGTACTATTGTTATAATCGAAATATTTTTTACTGGTATTCCAATAGTAATCGCTAAAAGTGAATGATAAATTTTTAAGCGAATACGTAAAAAACATATCCATTTCTCTGAGGTAGTTTATATTATCTACCGATCCCCAAAAACCAAATTCCACTTTACCAGTTTTATAACTTACTTTTGGCTGAAAACTTAATGTTGGCGACCCCACCATACCTCGCCACAAATAACTGCTCACAATATCTGCAGAAACTGATAATGCTGATGATTTCTTTTCTGCTTCCTGGGCATTAACACGAGCACTAAAAAACATGATTATTGTAATTAAAATACTTACAAAAATAGTTGGTTGAAATCTCTGAAAACTATATGTATTGAATTTTGATTTTTCCATATTATTATGTTTATCTGTTTAGTAGGTTGAGTACGGTTTCGTCCTACTCACCTACTCAACCTAGTCACTTACTCAACTAGTATTCTCTTTTAAAAGCTGATCATAATATTTATTGACAGTTTTCATTATTTAGCTTCGTTAAATTCCTTTAGTTACCTGGGTTATAGGTCATCTAATTTCTTCCACATATTAATAAGTAATAATGAAACTCCCCGCAGTAAGATGCGGAGAATAAAACCCATGAGATCCCTCGGCTATCGCTCGGGATCAGTTCGGCTATATGATTTTGAAAAACAAAATCATAGTCTCACAAATTTAACATTATGGTGATAGAACTCGAAAGATACATAAAATATGGATAGGCCTTTCATTAGTTGAAAAATATATGATAAAGGAGGACAATAAATTGGTGCAATATATTAATATGCAGACTATTCAAATATTGTTAGTATGGTAAAGTAATGGAATAAAAATGCCATAATCAGAGTTAAACTATTTGCATTAAATTATCTGGCAACTACATGGCTACCAGTAATTAACCTCGAATGGGGTTATACATATGAATTATTATAGAAGATCCATTAAAATCTAGTAACTACAGCGGACCATTGACATCCATTGAATGGGATCGTATATTTGTAAATTTATATATAACACTTAATAGCTCATCCCTGTTTAGTGGTTTTCTTATGATTTCGTTGCACCCCGCTTCAATTGCTTTTTTGTCCTCATTTGATAATGTAAGAGCAGTATGAGCTATAATTATAACATCTTTACTCAACTTTCGTATTTGCCTTGTTGCGTCGTATCCATTCATTATAGGCATTCCAATATCCATAATTACTAAATCTATATCTGGGTTATTTTTAAAGACTTCAACTGCTTCTTCTCCATTTTTTGCGATAAACGTTTTCCTACTTATATCCTGTAATAACAATTCTAATAGCTTTTTTGACGCAAACTCGTCTTCAGCTATTAAAATTTTTAATTTAGAGCTGCTAGATACTGTAGTATGTTTTTTTACTTGCTTATTTGCGATATCAATATTTGGAGCTAATGGCAATGTGAAATAAAATAAACTACCCTCACCCATACTACTTTCCAAACCTACTTCACCGCCAAGCTTTTCAATAATACGTTTTGCTATGGAAAGCCCCAAACCATGTCCTTTAATATCAATATTATCAAGTCGTTCAAACTTATTAAATACAATTTTCTGATCTTCAACAGAAAGCCCCTTGCCATTGTCTTTAACCCAAAACCGCACCATTGGTTTATTATTCCTGTCTGGATTAACAATATTACAGCCTATTTCTATTTGAGGTGGAAAGCCCCCGTATTTTATTGCATTACTTATATAATTAGCCCACACTTCATTTAACCACAGCCTATTACCCAAAGCACATGGCCAACTTGTTGGTAACTTAATTTCAGCATTTGTTTTTTCAATTTGCGATGAAAAATGAAACAATGCATCACTAACTATTTTATGCATATTCACTTCTTCGATATGAACTTTATCAGTGCTAACATTCGCAAATAAAAGTAAACCATTAATAATACGTTGTGTTTTATACCCACTTTGAATTATTATATGTGAGTATTTTTCTATTTCCTCATAACTCAATTCTTTATATCCATCATGTAATAAATCAGCAAAGCCCATCATGCTACTAATTGGATTTTTAAGATCATGTGCAACAGTATGCGAAAATGCATCCAAATCTTCGTTTCGTTGAGCAAGTTCAATATATTGATTTTGAATCTCTTTTTCTACTTGCTTTCGCTCAGTAATATCACGAACTACAGATACAGAACCATCGAAACTACCTTTATTAAAAATTGGAGATAATTTTAGTGCATACCAGTTAATCCCATTTGGCATTTTAAGATGGTATTCATACTCTTCATTTTTCCCATTTCTCACATTTATCATTGCTTTAACATACAAATCATCTAAATACTTGGGCATTATTTCAGAATGTGTTTTCCCAATAAATTCATCCGGGTTTAGATATAAGTTACCACTTTCGCAATTAACAGATACAAATCGATTATCCTTGTCTATTACAAAAACAATATCGTCCATTGATTTGACAACACTTTTGAATTTTTCCTCACTCTTACGCAATTCTTCTTCAGCATTTTTTTGTTTGGTTATATCTACGCCAATACTAAGTATTCCCATCAGGTTACCATAATTATCCAATAATATATTATTTCGCCAATTAATCAGTCGTTTCTCTCTACTTTTTGTGAGTATTATATTTTCATTTTGCGATGCTTCAGGCATTGAATTAAGCACATTTAAAAATACGGCCTTAATATGCTCCTTTTCAGGAATAAATATGTCAAACCAATTTTTTCCAATAACTTTCTCCTTTTTATAACCAGTTAATACTTCAGCATATTTATTAAATCTGGTTATCATTGCACTCGTATCCAGAGTAACGATAATAGTATTGGCAGTATCAAGAAGATTCTCAGCAAACACTTCTGATTGTTTTAATTCCTCTTCGGCTCTAACTCTTTGTGTAATATCCCTATTACTA
>JASFZK010000170.1:0-4886 GCA_045267845.1 Bacteroidota bacterium
CCTGTACTCGCAGCAACAAGCCCATCAGCCTTACTAATAAAACTAACAAGCTCCTCCAGAGTTAATCTCCCTGTTAAATCAGTAAATTTGGAATCATGCTTTTTAATGAAATCACTCATTAATTTGCCGTCCTCTGCTGTTCCAGTTATAAATATTTTAAACTTTCCAAGAGGTAGAAGATCAATGAGTTTCGAAAAATTATCGAGCCCCCACTCTCGTGCACTGCCTTTAGATTTGGGATGCAATATTATATTAGTATGCTTCGGTGAAAGCAAATTACTTATTTGTTCATTGAGTTTTATAAAACTATTAAACCCATATAAATCAGGAATTTCTGATAGTTCGTAATCTGTTTTAAACTTAAGGGGAGCTAGTAGTTTTAAATTTAACTGACTTTCGTGCAAATCAGATTTTTTTCTTCCAAGATTTACTATCTTATTACAAGTTAACAAATGAAATAACCTATGACTTGTACCAATCCTAATGGGAATATGGGACTTTCTTGCAAGTTTAGCAAGTTGCTTGTTTGGGAACAAATGAATAATTGCATCAGCTTTAAGTCTGCTAAAAAATAATACCTGATCCGAACTACTTTTGTTTAACAGCTCATCAAAATTAATAAACTGGTCAATAAAATCCGAGGCTTCAATAATTGATTCTGAATAAGTTCGGCCTACAAATAAAACTTTTATACTGGGATCACTTTTTTTAATTGCACCAGCAACAGGTAATGATAAAATCACATCACCCAAACTGTCAACCCTGCTAAGTATTATTCTTTTTATTGACATTGGTTACTATTTTTTTCTTGCACCTTTGATCTTAGTTATTACTTCCAATATCTCTGGTCTTACATCTGGACTCCTCCATTTCAATACCTGCTTCATTTATTTTCACCATTGCGTTCTTGTTCAATAATCTCAATTTTTTATATTTTAGATATGTTGCTCCAGCAGAAATATAACAAATTCTGAATCCTGTTTTGCCATCTAAAACCCCAAGTAAAATGAAATAATCACGAATAAACTTAATAACAGGGCTCAACCAAAGTTTCCATAAAGGAGCTTTTTTTCCTTTTTCATGGTAGGCCTGAGATGAAATATTGGTAAACTTCTCAACTTGTTTGAAATGGTCATCAAGAGTATGATATGAATAATGTAATAAATCTCCTACAAGGTGAATAACAGTTTCATTACTGTCGAATAAAAATTCATCATGAGGATTTACTCCTCCCCAAAATCCAAGATTCTTGTTAAAAAGACGAAGTTTCTTATCAGGATACCAACCACAATGATTCACCCACTTACCGCAATAATTTGTAAGTCGATTCATTGAATATCCGGAAGCAGAAAAATTATTCTTTTTTTCTAATATGCTGGATTTAAGAGTTTCGGAAAGAGATTCATCTGCATCAAGCGATAAAACATATTTATTATTAGCAAATTTTAATGCGAAATTCTTCTGCTCAATATATCCCAAAAACTCTTGTTTGATAAAATGCACATCAAATTCAGAGCAAATTATTTCAGTAGAATCAGTAGAAAATGAATCAACTACAATTACTTCATCTGCAATGGGCATTACCGATTCCAGACATCTTCGAATATTGCGTTCTTCGTTAAAAGTAATAATAACAATTGATAGTTTTTCCATAGTTTTGCTAATGGGTCAAAGGTATGGGATTTTTATGTTTCCTTGGCCGTTTTTGTAGAAATGTACAGAACCATAATATTTAAGGGGGCTTCTAATAATACTTTAAGTATTTTTGACAACTTAATTTTTGCGTACAATTAATTATGCAACAATGGAGCAATATAACAGTTAACAATCCAACAATAACATATGCATCTACACGAAATATTAATATTTGGTGGATTTTTAGTCTTCATCGTACTTATGCTGTTTATCGATATTGGTGTGTTTAATAAAGAGGCAAAAGAAGTAAGTTTTAAAAATGCACTTTCGTGGACCTTAGTTTGGGTATCACTTTCGTTGATATTTTGGGGAGTAATATACATGTTTGGTGATAAGATTCACAACCCTCAGGATATTAATGAACTCAAACAACTTATTGCAAGGTATAACCATCCCATTGATATTTCATCAAATAATTATGAGGCCTTGCTTGTGGAATACAGGCGAAATTTAAGTCTTGAATACATTACCGGATATTTGATTGAATATGCTCTTTCAGTAGACAATATTTTTGTCATTTTAATGGTCTTCTATTCTTTTAATTTAGAGAAGAAATATTACCACAAAGTATTATTTTGGGGGATTCTAGGTGCTATTATTATGCGATTCCTTTTCATATTTGTTAGTGCTGCATTAATACAAGAGTTTGCATGGGTACTTTATGGTTTTGGAATTCTACTAGTATTTACTGGTGTAAAAATGTACCTCGACAGGAATAAAAAAGATACTATTGATACCGCTAATCACAAAATTGTATTGCTTGCTTCTCGAATATTTAAAGTTGATAAAGAATACAAAGGCCCTTTATTTTTTATTAAAAAAAATGGGCAAACTTACATAACAACTCTTTTTATAGTTTTGTTAGTAATTGAATTTACAGATGTAATTTTCGCGGTTGATTCAGTTCCAGCTATATTCTCAATTACGCAAGACCCTTATATTGTATATTTCTCAAATATTTTTGCCATAATTGGTCTGCGTTCATTATTCTTTTTAGTTGAGAATATGGTTGAAAAATTTACCTATTTAAAAATAGGACTAGCTGTGCTGTTAGTTTTCATAGGCACAAAAATGCTAATTCATGATTTTTATAAGATTGGAACCATGCACTCGTTACTAATTGTTTTGGGCATTCTTGTGGTAAGTATAATTATTTCGTTACTTTTCCCTAGTAAACCTAAATCAAAATACAGAACTTAAACTGCACTAAATAGTATATTTGCATAAAATTAAACCAATATTATGAAAAGAGTACTTATAGCCACTGGTGGTGGTGATTGTCCGGGATTAAATGCAGTTATCAGGGCAATTGTCCACAGAGCATCACAAGAACCTGATTGGGAAGTACTCGGTAGTATTCAGGCATTTAATGGAGTGCTCAGAGAGCCAATGGAAATAGTTACTCTCGACAATAAAAAAGTAGCCGGTATACATTTTCAAGGAGGTACAATTCTCGAAACCACAAATAAAGGTGGCCCTTTTGCATGGCCTGTAAAAAATAATGCTGGAATATGGTCAACTGACGATAGGTCGGACGAAATGATCCGCAAATTAAGATACATGGGCATTGATGCCGTAATTAATATTGGTGGCGATGGCTCACAGTCAATATCACAAAGGTTGTTTGAAAAAGGTCTAAATATTATAGGCGTTCCAAAAACAATTGATAACGATTTAAGTAGCACTGATACAACATTTGGTTTTCAAACAGCAGTACAAATTGCCACCGAGGCCGTTGACAAACTCGTTACAACTGCGGCAAGCCATAATAGAGTATTTGTACTTGAAGTAATGGGTAGAAATGCCGGATGGATTGCACTTAATGCTGCAATAGCAGGTGGAGCAGAAGCTTGTCTTATTCCCGAAATTCCATATGATATTAATAAGGTAAAGCAAGCTTTAGAGAAGCGGTTTAAAAAAGACAGAGGTTTTGCTGTAGTGGTAATTTCGGAAGGTGCCTTTCCAGAAAACGGCGAGCTTGTTTTTAAAGAAAACACCGAAGTAGGATATGAAAACATAAAGCTTGGTGGTGTTTCGAGGCAATTTATTACACAACTCGCAGAAGCTGGTTTTAAGCACGATATGCGCGAAACAATTTTGGGACATTTACAACGTGGTGGAGTTCCAATTGCTTATGACAGAGTTCTTTCATCTCAAATGGGAGTTAAGGCAATGGAGTTGGCAATTGCTGGCGACTTTGGAAAAAT
Organism: Bacteroidota bacterium; assembly: GCA_045267845.1. Lineage (GTDB taxonomy): Bacteria > Bacteroidota > Bacteroidia > Bacteroidales > F082. The sequence goes on from JASFZK010000170.1 coordinate 3,903, forward strand.
GGTCGCCTATCGTCATCCTAAATTTACTGCTGTAAAGCTAAAAGAAGCCATCTCGAAACCTAATCTTGTTACTAAGGATAATGCTCTGGTTGTTACTGCTCGTGGTTTAGGAATTTGTCTTGGATATTAACTAACTAATGGTACTAACTACCAGTTCAACTCATGAATGGTAAAATTTGTTGATCTGTATGATTCTACAACTTGTTTTCTTGATACGTCAGCTTCCATTTTTGTTTCAAAACCATTTGAAGTACGATAACCCCTATCAGTATCACCCCAGTTTGGCACCTGCTTTACCAACAAATCGTTAAACTTATAGTTAAGCTGATATTTTTTGGTTTGTAAATGAACATTACTAACATACATGTGGTAAGCATTATTATCACCTCCCGTTGGATCACAATAACATGACGAAAAAACATAATAATAATATGGTCCTGAATTTACAACTGGTAGTGGGGCATTAATAAAAATGCTGGTGATTACTTCCTTTTTTGGAGGATCAAGCGTATTAATATAGATATCGCCAATAAAATCATAACAGATTGTTAGGCCAGATAATAGAATATCAAGATCACCATCTTTATCATAATCACCCCACAAAGCATTGCCATCAGCAACTCCAGGAAGTCCTGCCATAATATTCTCAAAGTTCAGACCAAGCTTATTTTCATAAACATTGGTATACGAACGCTCCAACGATTCGCCAGTCATTAGTATATCCAAGTCATCGTCACCATCATAATCTCCCAAATCAATCGTACATCCTTTTAAGGCCCTTATGGAAACCGTAACTTCTTTAAAATATTTCCCCGACTGGTTCTTATAAATAATACACACCGGATATCCATCATAAGTTTCGCCACTTACAATAAAATCCATAAATAAATCATTATCAAGATCACCCCAGGCACCATCACTATTCATAAGTGGGATAAACTGCTGATTCATCTTTTCAAACTTACCATTCATGTTTTTATATAC
>JASFZK010000171.1:0-3903 GCA_045267845.1 Bacteroidota bacterium
GTCTGTGCTCAGGGGAATAGCAGGTTGATGCAGGTAGGTTACCCTCAATCGAAATAACAATGTGGAGTTATTCAATAATTTTCTATTAAAATTACCTCATTTTTAAATCGTATATTTTTGGCTTGGTGCTTTGCTTCTCACATTGTGATTACAGTCAACAAAAATACAAGGTCTTTATTTTAAAAACATCGGCAAATTACCTATTTTCATATAGGTAACTTACCTATTTATAACTAGGTAATTTACCTATTGGTATTGGTTTTACTGCCTTTCCAGGAATTCAGGGTTTGTTTTCAATATTTGAAGGCTACTGTTATTTCTGTAATAATAAGTAGATAATTTAAAAAGGAGACCATTAAGTGACATGTAAAAATCCAAATCTCAATTATCAAATCTCAATATTCAAAAACTAAATTTCAAAGGGCAATCATAAATCTTGTATTTTGATTAGTGGTTTTGTTATTTATGTCTTCTATGTGTTGGTTATTGGCCCTTCCTCGTGGCAGGCAGACTACGAGATTACACTGATTTTAATTTGGTTCTTCATTTTTTATGCTACTACTAAAATAATTTCATGTAATTTTTTTATCTTGTATTATTGAGATTATCTTGTTTGGGTACTTTTACAAGTGAGCCCATAAATTTTTTAACAGAAACAATAGCTTCCATAACATGTGTTAATCCATGGGTACTTTTTGCATCATCAATTAGGTGTTTATTCGATTTTGTGATCTCAATTATGTCGTTGGTAACTTTCAAAAACAACACTTTTGAATTTAAAAAGCTAATTATCTTATCTTCAAAAACAGTGGATGGCTCTTTGCCATGAATAATTGCGTCAGGTATGGGGGCATTCTTATGACCTCCTTCTTTTTGTAAAAAGGCATATGTTTCCTTTTCATCATCAACAATGTGTAGTTTGTAATGAATTTTAGTGCCGTTTAACAGCCTTTTAACCAGGCTAATACTCGTTGGGTTTCTCTCGATTAACAGTACTTCTAAAGGATATATTTTTTCTTTTCCCATATTATGTTTTTAGAAATACAACTACATCATAGTGTAATTATATTAAGTGCTTATTTAGGTTGGTTTTTTAAAATCTTGTAAAGCCCAAAGTTATGGTGTATAAATATAAATTGCATCGGCAACTTACCTATTTTGGTATAGGTAATTCGCCTATTTTTATATAGGTAACTTACCTATTTTGCAGCTTAGGGCGTGTCAAATATGGAAACTGATTTATTTGTGGACTTTTTTTGGAAATGGGAGTGCCGTGATTTATAGCAAAACTAATTTGCCATAAACATGAAATTTATTTGGTATTAGTCCTCATCGAATAGATTGTTGGATATGGCAAACTTAACAAGCCCGGCGGTATTTTTTACGTCAATTTTATTTATTAAATTTCGACGATGAGCATCAACAGTGCGAACACTAATAAATAGTTTTTCAGCGATTTCAAGATTTGAGTGTTCATTTACAATTAATTCAAGCACTTCAAATTCTCGAGATGTAAGTTCGTCAATTACATCTTGAATTCCAGACTTGCTGACATTGGTTGGTTTTGCAAGACTTTCAATATAGGTTTGTGTAATTTCGGGGCTATAATATGGCTTACCTGCATTAATAGTTACTATTGCATTGATAAGGTCGTCTCTACCCGAACTTTTTAATATATATCCCGAAGCTCCCGAGCTAAATACTTCGCTAACATATTGCTCTTCGTTATACATACTTAGAATTAGGACATGTATGTGTGGATATAATCTTTTTACATTTATTGTACACTCAATACCGTTCATTTTTGGCATTGATATATCCATAATAATAATATCGATATCATGGTTTTTTAGTTTGTCTATTACCTGTATGCCATTTTCGGCTTCACACACAATATTAAGGTTTTCCTCATCTGATAATAAAGAAATTATTCCGTCTCTAACAATCTTATGATCATCGGCAAGCAATATTTTAATTTGTGTCATAGCGCTTTCGTGAGTGGTGAATAATGTTGGTGGTTTTGATGTGATATATAAATTTGTTACGTCATAATGCAATTTCAATTGATATTGATGTTCCCTTTCCGGCTTTACTATTTATACTTATAAAACCCGACATTGATGTTACCCTATTTTTAATGTTGCTCAAACCCGACCCTGATTTCTTTTTCTTATTGTAATTAAAACCAACGCCATCATCTTCGTAGGTGAAAATTAATTCATCATCGTAAACCTGATATTGAAACTGTATTTTAGTTGCATTAGAATGCTTAATTGCATTATTAAGTATTTCTTGGGTAATACGATACATATTGATTTCAAGTTGATGGTCAAATCGTTTTTTACCAATATTTTCGGAAAGTGAAATGCTAAATTTAGAGCTGGTTTTTATTGAATTGAAAAGTGAATTTACGGCGGCAATCAAACCAAAATACTCAATGGTATTAGGCATTAAGTTATGGGCAATATTTCTTATTTCCCGTATTGATTTTTCAAGAAATTTGATGCCCGAATTATATTCTTCTTGCTTCTTCTTACTTAAAAGTGGAATGTCGTGCTTGATACTATTAAAATTTAGCGAAGATGCTGTAAGTAGCTGACCAAGACCATCATGTAGGTCTGATGAAATTCGTTTTCGTTCGTTATCTTCACCGGTAATTATCGATCTGATAATTTCATCCTTGGCTTTAATACGATGACTAATATCCTTACTAACAATTATATATCCTTCCGGTTTTCCTTCGGGAGTTTGCATTAAGTTTATCTTAACATCGAGCCAAATTAATTCACCCTTTTTATTAAGACCTTGCCATTCTGATTCGTAAGGTTTAAAATCAATAACAATAAAAAGCTCTGATATGGATAAATCCTTGTATTGTTCAGGATATAATACTGATAATGTGTTACCCATTAGAAATTCAGGTTCATAACCAAAAGTATATTTTGTACCCTTGTTTACATATTGAATTATTCCTTCCAGATTGGTATAAATAATACTATCATTAACATTTTGAAGCAGTTTTGCATGAAATCGTATTTCCTCCTCTGATTTTATTTTTGAAGTAATATCCTTGTCCACCCCCCTGTATCCAGCTGGCTGGTTATTACCATCAAAAATAGGGACTCCATTTGTAAGAATACAAATAGGTTTACCAGATTTTGTAATATTCCAATTTATCAGATCATTAAATGGTGCATTTTTGATACTTATTTTTTCAAACTTTAATTTTACTTTCTCAGCATCTTCAGGAGTCATCAAATCAAAAGGAGTTTTTCCAATTAGCTCGCTGGGTTTGTAGCCCATAATTTTTTCAACCTTATCAGAAACGTAAACGTATCTTCCTTTTCTGTCTATTTCCCAAACCCAATCGGCAATACTATTTGCAATATCGAAGAACCTTTTCTGACTTTCTACCAATTGATTCCTTTGCTCAATAATTTCTTGTTTTTGTCTGTCAAGCTCCAGAAAAAATTTAACCTTTTGAAGTAATATATTTTTGTTTACAGGCTTTATAAGATAATCAATTGCACCAGATTTATACCCTTCACTGATGCTGTCATTATCAAAAATATTGGCAGTTATAAATATTATCGGAGTAAACTTGTGTTCATCAATTTCTCGTATTTTGAGTGCTAATTCGAATCCACTCATTCTACCCATCATTACATCCAAAATAAATAAGCAAAAATGATTTTTACGTATTAGTTCGAGTGCTTCTTCACCACTATCGGCAAGAATGGTATGGATGTCCCCTAGCTTTAAATAGCTGTGTATTAGAAAATTATTAGATTCTACGTCGTCAACGCTTAACACTTTTTGTGGATAATCAGTTACCATGTATTTTTTGATAATTGTTGATGATAATACAAATGTAACAAAATTAGATATTGCTAACCGAATAAT
>JASFZK010000172.1:0-7818 GCA_045267845.1 Bacteroidota bacterium
GGTGCAGAAGTTGATTTACTGTTGGAACTAGAAACTGGTTTTTTAGCATTTGAAATTAAAATGTCAAGAAATGTCACAAAAAAAGATGCTCGTCATTTAATTAACCTTCACAAAATACTTACGAAGCCAATTATTCACAGTTTTATTTTGAGCAATGATGATGAAATTAAGCTTATTGACAGCAAAATATTAGCGCTACCAGCAGCAATGTTTTTAACATAGTAAATATGAAACAATTAACCTACCCTTTCCAACCCTCCATCCCTCCATCCCTCCAACCATCCTACCTTTCCCCATTGTCACTTCGTCACTTCGTAACCCTGTCACTCAATTCACAATTAACCATTAACACACCCTTTCCAGTTTCATCATCCCATTCATAACAAAAAAAGCAAATAAGTATGCGATGGCACGCCCCTTTAGGGGTTTGGGGGTGCGGCGGAGAAGTTTGAAATTGTGAGAAGTTTACCTACCATAGGCATTGTATGAGAACAGATCGAATATATATGATATAAAGGTGTAGTTGCAAACTACTCCTGGTCCAATTATTATAATTACAACAAGATTACTTTACAACGTATTGGAATCTCTATACTAATCTAAAAGAGCGCAAGCCCGAAAAAACGGCGGGCGTGGGTAGGCCTAGTGGGGGGATAGCATCGTTATTTCTTGATTTTTTGGTTACTTTTTTATCAAGAAAAAAGTTACAAGAAACAAATGCCGTAGAATATATTTAGATATTATCACAAGTTTAAGAAAGGCATTTTTTATTCATTAATTTTGATATTCTGATATGGGAATTTGGGAGCAGATCGAATATACATGATATAAAGGTGTAGTTGCAAACTACACCTAGTCCAATTACTATTATAATAACAAGATTACATTACAACATATTGTCATATCTAGACTGATCCAAAAAAGCGCAAGCCCGGTAAATAAGTATGCGATGGCACGCCCCTTTAGGGGTTTAGAGGCAACCAACTGCTAAAGGCTAACAACAAATAGAAATATCTAGTCTGATCTAAAAGTGCGTTGGTCAGAAAGAATGTCGGCGTGCAGCGTAAGCCCCCAATAACCATATTGTCATCTCGAACGACGAAGGAGGAGAGATCTCCTTAGTAAAGGCCACGTTCTCAGGGGATCTCTCATTCGTACCTCCTTCGAGATGACAACCAGTATTTCTTGGTAGACGTATATCATATATAGACAAACTTCCAGCATACTTAAGTTAATAATATTCAATATTCAACACTCAATATTCAATATTCAATAATCCATTCACAATTAAAGACTCCTTTTTCTTAATAAATGTTAAAAACACACTCAGTATGAAACCATTAGAGATATTATTATGTCACATCTGTACTACAATCTATTTTAACCTACATAAAACTAATACAGATGAAAAGACTAATAATTATTTTATTGACAGTTTCTATGGGAAGCTGGTCACTTAACGCTACAACATTTACAAGTATCCAAACTGGAAATTGGGCAGATGGTACCACATGGGATCAATCAGGAGGCACACCAGTAGCAGGTGATGTTATTATTATTTCCAATAATCATATTATCACAGTAAACAGCGAAGAATACGCCAAGTCAATAAGTATTGGTGGTACTGATGCTGATAATTACGGAACACTTAATATCACCACAGATGCAGATCTAACTACCAGTGATAATATTACTGTATATGGGAAATTAACAATGGATGATGGAATCCTAAACCATGGTACATCTTCGGGTGACAAACTTACCATAAATGGCTCTGGCCTTGGCAGTTCCTGTTTGTTATCAATTTCTGGTGGGACAATAAATATCTCTCGGTACTTCAATATGAGCAATGCCTCGTCTTTCGCGATGTCAGGAGGAACCATAAATATAAATAGTAGTGGTGGAACAAGCAGTACCGATATCTTCTACATTCCTGCAGGTACTACCTTTACCATGACAGCTGGAACAATAAATATCTTAAATGGCAATCTTGGTTCTGGCGTAGCCATGAAATACAACCCTACCACATCCAATGTGAGTGGAGGCACAATAAATTTTATAAATACAAAGAATTATGAAACGATAACCCTCGTAGCTGATGCCCAACTCTTTGATATCAATAGCAGTGTCGGTACTGGTGATACGTTATTAATTCAAAATATGCCAAGTACCACTGGTGGTTTTTCATGTCATGATTTCACAATATCAACTGGAGTAGTGCTGATAAACCAAGGGTTTGGAATGACTGTTACCGGAGCCCTAACCAATAATCTGAGTGCAACATCACTTGTTATTGAGTCAACTAGTCTGGGTAATGGTTCGTTAATAGCATCAACTGTTACTGGCGAAGCAACTGTACAAAGATACATTGAAGGCTATTCGTCAAATAACGATGGATGGCATGAGATAAGCAATCCTGTTAACAATATGTCCATTGATGGTAGCGATTTTGATCCGGGTTCCACTGATGACCTTTATGCATGGAGCGAAAGTGGTAATATTTGGTTAAATCATAAAGTATCTGACAATAATATTACAAATTTCGAAAACGGACAAGGTTACATTGCTGCTTATGAATCGACTGCAATAAAAAACTTTATTGGTGCTCTAAATAACTCTGATATAATATTTAATAATATATCAGTTGGAGATGGCGGTGGATGGCATCTGCTGGGGAACCCTTTTGCATCTGCTTTGAAATGGAATGAGGGTAGTTGGGCAATATCTAATATTGGTGGAGTTGCAAAGTTATGGGATGAATCGGCAGGAAACTACACTGATGTCTCAGCCAATGGCTATATACCATCCACAAATGGATTCTTTGTACAGGCAACAAGCTCAACAAATACCATTACTATACCCAGTGCTGCATGTTACCATAATTCAAATGCAACCTTTAAGAGTACCGATACCATCGGTCAGGAAACACTAATAGTTAGAGTAAGTGGTGATGCAAATTCATATTATGATATGTGTACCATTGGATTTAGTGACATTGCAACAGAGCTTTGGGACGTTGAACTTGATTCCAGGAAACTTGCTGGCTCAGAAAAAGCACCACAATTATGGACTGTTTCTTCTGAAGAAGAACTATCCACAAACTTCTTACCTCCAATAATTCAGTCTTACATATTACCCTTGAATTTTCATGCAGGAGTCAATGGAAACTACGAGTTATTTTTTGATAATATGGAAAGTTTTTTATCTGGTAGTACAATTATGCTTGAAGATAAACAAACCGATAAAATAATTTACCTCAATGATAACCCCTACTACAGCTTCTCAGCAAGAATTGCAGATAACCCTAGTAGATTCATACTGCATTTTTACGGTGTAACTAATAATGATGAGTCTGAAGTTTATGATAGTCAATATCACATATATACATACAATAATAAGATATATATTAAGGCAACGACAGAGAATACTATTTCGGGAAATTTAATTATTTATAACACGATCGGACAACTTGTATTTGAAGATCAGATTCATAATAGCGAACTATATAGCTCCCCAACAAATTTACCCTCGGGATATTATATAGCAAGTCTTACTACACATAACCAAATCATAAACACAAAGATTTTGATTAATAATAACTAGGTTTCAATTATCAATTTTGATGACAAAAAGTTGTTAAATTGTCATCCTGAATGGAGCCTGCGAAATGAAGGATCTCTATTGGTTTAATACTCACAGCCCTGAGTTTCTTCGCGTTACTCAGAATGACAAACTCCCTTCAGAGTTGACTTAGCAATTGAAATGAATTGATAAAAATTATTGAGGAATAAAGCCCAAGCCCTGTACACAGGCTACCCTTCAGCCAATAATAAATAATAACTAATAGTGACTACTACAAACTATCATGAAACATTCAAATAAAATATATCTAACAACAATTCTATTAACCATATGCCTATCTAGCCACATAACCATATTATCCCAGGTACCAGATCCTCCAGGTGAACATGGTAGTGGCACCAATCTACCCGCAGGAGGTGGGGCACCAATTGGAAGTGGGCTTACAATACTACTGGGATTAGGAGCAGCTTATGGGGGTAAAAAGATTTACGAAATCCGAAGGAATAATAAAAGAACCATTTGATTGATTCATTCAATCCAAATTGGAATTTTTTTAATAATGAGATTGAAGATATTTGATTTTATTACTTTACTGTAATTCGGACCAACAGGATACCTACCAGCGGCAATATATAATAGCTCAAGAATACTGCTGTCATCTCAAACGACGAAGGAGGAAACCTGCGTGCCGTAGGCTGGGGATCTCCTTAGCAAAGGCCATGTTCTCAGGGGATTTCTCATCACTACCTGCAGTCGTTTCTTTCGAAATGACAACCAGTTTTTTTTGGTAGACATTTACTATTTATGGACAAACACCCTTCAGAGTAGGTAATAATTGTATGTCAGAAATGTTTACCAAAGACTGATCTAAAAGTGCGTTGGCCCGAAAGAATGTCGGCGTGCAGCGTAAGCCCGTGGGAAGCCAGCATTATTCTTTCTTGATTTTTTGTTTCTTTTGTATCAAGGCAAAAGATATAAGAAAACAAAATGCACGGTATATATTCAATACAACATATTAGTTATTGGCATTTTTTTCTTACATTAGAAACTCTAGATCGAAAATAAATGATATTAAGGTGTAGTTGCAAACTACACCTAGTTCTGTAATTTGTATGTTAGTACTTGCCAAACCTGCCGACCGGAGCAAAGCGAAGGTGGGAGCCAATAGCTAATAGCCAGAAGCCAACCGCCAATAACCAACTACGCCTCTGCAGTAGGTCCGCCAAAAGTAAACGGAGGCAACCCACCATCTTTACTTTCCTTAATGGGACCATGCATTGCCTCAAACTTCCTGATGTTTTCGTTTAGTGCCTTGGTTAAACGTTTTGCATGCTCAGGAGTTAGGATGATACGTGATTTTACTTTGGCCTTGGGAATACCGGGCATCATTTTTACAAAATCAACAATAAATTCGGCATGAGAATGTGTAATAATTGCCAAATTGGAGTAAATGCCTTCTGCAACTTCTTCCGACAGATCAATGTTAATTTTGTTTTTGTTCTTATTTTCTTCCATGATAATATTTTATTATTGGTTATTACTATTTTGTAAAACTATATGGTTTTTAAATCTCGTTACAAAAGTACCGTAAAAGTATAACACTACAATAAACTGAAACGTGATTTTAATCAGATAACTTCATCACATTAATCGAGCATCTTAGCAACACGTTTGACTAACTTACCTCACAGTTGCTAGTCGCCATAACCTTACAATTGAAAATTTTAATAATATTTAGTTGTAGTTGCAAACTAGTTCAGTGCCAAAAGCCAAAAGCCTATAGCCTATAACCAATAGCCAAAAAGGGAAGATCAAAAACTTTTATTCGTGCACCTGCCTTCTCAGACAGGTTCGTGGCGAACTCAAAAAAAAAGCACCTCCATAATTGAAAGTGCTTTTTATATTTAGTACATCTAAGAAAACTCCATGGTTTTTAAAGCCACCATTTAGTTTGTATTACCATCATCTGGTTTACCAGCAGAAGATTCTGCTTGTTCCATAACGGCTTCGTATTCCTCTTTGGAACCAACAATAATATCTTCATATTCCCTAAGTCCGGTACCAGCCGGAATTTTATGTCCAACAATTACGTTCTCTTTTAGTCCAAGCAGACTATCAGATTTCGCAGCTATTGAAGCAAGAGTAAGAACTTTAGTAGTTTCCTGGAATGATGCAGCCGATATAAAGCTGTTAGTCTGTAGTGACGCCCTTGTAATTCCTTGTAGTACCTGACGTGCGGTAGCTGGCTGAGCATCTCTCGATTCAACCAATACCAAATCTCTACGTTTCAATGATGAGTTTTCATCACGAAGCTTACGTGCGCTTACAATTTGTCCTTTAGTAAACTCTTCCGAATCTCCAGACTCAACAACCACTTTCATACCGAATATTTCATCGTTAACTTCCTGAAAGTTCACTCTGTTAACCAATTCATTTTCAAGGAATCTAGTATCTCCTGAATCAGCAACCTGAACCTTACGCATCATTTGACGTACAATGGTTTCAAAATGCTTATCATTAATCTTCACCCCTTGCAGACGGTAAACTTCCTGAACCTCATTCACAATATACTCCTGAACTTTTACAGGACCTTTAATTGCAAGTATATCGGCAGGTGTCATAACACCATCAGAAAGTGATGTTCCAGCTTTTACAAAGTCATTCTTTTGAGCAAGAATTTGTTTTGATGTAGGCACAAGATATTTCTTCTCTTCACCGGATTTGGATGTGATAATAACTTCACGGTTACCACGCTTAAGCTTGGGACCGAAACTTACTACACCATCAATCTCAGATACAACAGCAGGATCTGAAGGGTTACGAGCTTCAAATAACTCAGTAACACGTGGCAGACCACCAGTAATATCACCAGATTTACCAAATGCACGTGGTATTTTTACCAATACATCACCAGCTTTGAGATTATTACCTTCTTCAACAAGTATACGTGAATTAACAGGTAAATCATAGGAGTTAATCACAGAGCCATCCTTGGCAAGAATCTTAATAAATGGATTCTGATTTTTAATTCGTGAGTCGACAATCACCTTCTCAAAATAACCAGTTTGCTCATCCGACTCTACTCGGTAAGTAACACCTTCGATGATATTTTCGAAAGTTACGCTACCTGCAGATTCAGAAAGAATAACAGCATTGTATGGATCCCAATCGGCAATAACATCACCTTTTTTCACCTTTGCTCCATTCTTCACATATAGATTTGCCGCATACGGAATATTACCAGAAAAAAGTATAACACCAGTCTCAGGATCCAATAATTTCATCTCGGCAGAACGTCCAATTACAATCTCATATTTTTTACCATCAGCATTTTTATAATCAACACAACGAAGTTCGTCAATTTCAAGAATACCATCGTAATTCATCTCAATTTTAGAAGTAGCAGCAATATTAGATGCAGTACCACCCTGGTGGAATGTACGAAGAGTAAGCTGAGTACCAGGCTCTCCAATGGATTGAGCAGCAACAACTCCAACGGCTTCCCCTTTTTGAACCAATCTGCCAGAAGCTAGATTACGTCCATAACAAAGGGCGCAAACACCACGCTTAGATTCACAGGTAAGTACCGAACGAATCTCAACTCTGTCAATTGGTGAGTTGTTAATAATATGAGCAATTTCTTCATTAATTTCCTTACCTGCTTCAATTATAAGTTCATTTGAAATCGGATGGTAAATATCATGAAGTGTAACTCTACCTAATATTCTGTCGTATAGTGTTTCCACTACCTCTTCATTCTTTTTCAAAGCCTGAATAGTAAGACCTCGTAATGTTCCACAATCAAGTTCGTTTATAACAACATCTTGTGCAACATCAACCAATCTACGTGTAAGATAACCAGCATCAGCAGTCTTTAGAGCTGTATCAGCCAAACCTTTACGAGCACCGTGAGTTGAGATAAAATACTCCAGAACCGATAGTCCTTCCTTAAAGTTAGAAAGAATTGGATTCTCAATAATTTCACCACCTTTGGCACCTGATTTTTGAGGTTTCGCCATCAATCCCCTCATTCCTCCAAGCTGACGAATCTGCTCTTTAGATCCACGAGCACCTGAGTCAAGCATCATATAAACAGGATTAAATCCCTGATCATCTGCTGATAGCTCATTCATCAATGTATTTGTAAGACGAGAGTTAGCATGTGTCCAGATATCAATAATCTGGTTATAACGTTCGTTATTGGTAATGAAACCCATGTTGTAATTACCCACAACT
>JASFZK010000173.1:0-11229 GCA_045267845.1 Bacteroidota bacterium
ATGAAATCGGCATACAAACAATTTGTAAGTCAGGAAGCTTTTAAATATACCACAAATAAAAGTATGGACAAGGTGGTTTCGGATATTGTTAAGGACGAAACTGACCAACTGGAAATTGCACTCAAAATTCAGAAAATAGTTAGCAATAACATTAACAATTTAGCTATTCCTATAGAGTATACTGGTACAAAATGCCGTACAGCCATCCAAACATGGAACAGTAACCAAGGAACACAGTTGGAAAAAGCTATTTTGTTTTCCGCCCTTCTAAAGAAAGCCAATATCTCTGCCGACCCTGTGGCAATAATTCCAAACATGTATTTTAACAAGGAAATTGGAAATTTCTCGATGTATAACCACTACCTTGTTAGGATTAATCTTAAAAACCATGGGGAAATATATTTAGCAGTAAATTATACAAATAAGCAAAATTTGAAATTTGATTTGGATGGTCAAACAGGTTTATTGTTAAAACAAAATGATGATAATCTTAAAATTATTACTTATAAGCCTTCACTAAGTAGTATTGTATTTAAGGGTGAATTTGACCTACTGAATCCCAATAGGTTACTAGGAAATTTATCCGTAGAACTAACAAATGGATCGCTTCCGTATTTTAGTTTGTACAAGGATAGTTCATATATTAAATCCATTGTAAAAGGAGGTATTTCGGCTGGTGATATGGTAAGTAGTAAGATTGAGAAATTGACTCCAAAAAAAGCTGAAGCAAATATTTCAATTGAAAAAGAAAACCCAACTACCCAACAGGGAAGATATTATACATTTGAATTGCCAATTGCATCAAATGAAGTAGGTATCTGGCATATGACATTGCTTAACGAACGAAAAGTCCCACTTGAAATTCCAAAATTGATTAGTGAAAAATATGAATATGCGATTGTTATTCCTGAAGGATCTAAACTGGTAACACCCCCAACTTTTAGCATTGTTAAAAACGATGTCGGCTCTGTAACGCTTAGGCTCGAACAAGTTAAAAATAAAATTATTGTCATTAAAGAGATCAAGTTTGAAAAGAAGATAATTTTACCAACTGAGTATTCAAATCTTAAGAAAATAATGGATATATGGAATAATGGTAATTATAGGAAAGTGATTTTTAAGGTTAAGGAATAATTTTATGATTTCGTATAAAATTGTTCGTCTATCTTATTGCATGAGGGCCAAGTAAATTTGCTGATATTTATTATTTAGTGAATAAATTTGTTTCTTTTTATTTTCTTCTTTTTTGCTTAATTTTACAAGCCAAAATAAAGAAATATTATGAAAATAGTCGTTGCTCAGTTATTACTCTTTGTTGTTTCAATAAGTGTTAGTTTATCTCAAAGTAAACTTATTGAGAATAAACTATTTGAATTACCCGACGTGATTTTTAAGGAAATTAGTTCGTATGAAAAAGATGCAACAGCCTATGAACTAAAAATCAAACAACCTATTGATCACACAAACCCGGATAAAGGATTTTTCTATCAAAGAGCATTTTTGAGTCATAAAGGGTTTGAAAACCCAACTGTATTAGTTACAGAGGGCTATACATGTGTGGGAAATTGGCCAACTGAAGTAACTAGTCTTATCAATGCAAATCAATTGGCAGTTGAGCACCGTTATTTTGGTGAGAGCATGCCTGACACAGTCAATTACAATTACCTTAACCTTGAGCAAGCAACTGCCGATTTGCATCATATTAATCAATTATTTAGGGGGATATACAAAAATGCATGGGTGAGTACTGGAATTAGTAAAGGTGGAGCAACTTCAATATATTACAAATATTTTTATCCAGATGATGTTGATGTAAGCATACCATATGTGGCTCCTATTAATGTGGAATTTGAGGATCAACGAATTTATGATTTTCTTGATACCATTGGTTCATCTGAATGTCGTGATAAAATTTATTTATTACAAATTAGATGGCTGAAAAATAGGTCAGAGATACTTCCTTTACTTAAGTTTTATAGTATGGGAGCTAAATTGAAATTTAATTATTTAGCATTGGAAGAAGCATTTGAATACGCAGTTCTTGAATATCCTTTTTCATTTTTCCAATGGGGATATGATTGTGATGATATTCCAACTGATAACGCATCAGTTAGAACCATAGTCGATTATTTAATTAATGTATCGGGTTTCGATTTATTTAGTGATCGTTCCATCGAAGCTTTTGGGTCGCATTATTATCAAAGTGCACATCAAATGGGATATTATGGGTATGAAGTTGACAAGTTTGATGGTTTGCTTAAATCAATTTCAGCGGATGCTAATCCTCATGCTACTTTTTTACCCAATAAAATGACTGTAGAGTTTGATGGGA
This sequence comes from Bacteroidota bacterium, assembly GCA_045267845.1. Classification (GTDB taxonomy): domain Bacteria; phylum Bacteroidota; class Bacteroidia; order Bacteroidales; family F082. The sequence continues at coordinate 2,333 of JASFZK010000173.1, forward strand.
GTTTGCTTGATGATATAAATAGTTGGATTTATGAAAATGGGCATGATATAATCTATATTTATGGTGCTAAGGATACATGGTCGGCATCTGCAGTAAGGCCATCAAATAATGTTAATGCTCTATGGTTTTTTATGGAAGGAAAAAGTCATGGAGATGCACGCATAAGGAATATGAGTACTGATGAAAGGGAACAACTAATTCAAGCGCTTGAGCAGAGGTTACAGATAAAAATACCTAGGTAGTATTCAAAATGAAAAAGCGATTAATAGTGGTGTTTTTATATTTCCAACAATAGCTTCATTATTCCATAGAAATTAAATAGTTTATTATAATGAATAGCAAACTCAAATCAGTTTATAAACCTGAGGATTTTAATGTTGTAGGTCATGAATTAATAGAACTACTTACTAATTATCTAAAAGATTCAGAGGAAATGAAAATACCGGTAATGAATTGGCATGAACCATCGGATCAATTAGATTACTGGAAAAAGTTTACAAAGGAATCAAATGACCCCATTGAATTATTTAAAAATATAATTGAACGATCAATTCATCTTCATCATCCCAAATATATGGGGCATCAAATATGTCCTCCTGCTCCAATTTCTGCTCTTGCCGGATTACTTAGTGAGCTGTTAAATAATGGAATGGCAATTTATGAAATGGGTGGGGCGGCAACAGCAATTGAAAAAGTGATTATAGATATTATTGCTCGTAAAATTGGCTACGATGAAAACGGTGATGGATTCATTACTTCTGGTGGTACAATTGGTAATTTAACCGCCATGCTAGCAGCACGACAAAACGCAGTTGATTCAGATATTTGGGAAGATGGGCTTAACAAAAATTTAGGGGTAATGGTCTCGTCAGAAGCTCATTATAGCGTTGATAGAGCCTTAAGAATAATGGGGTTTGGTTCGAAGGGGATAATTAAAATCCCGGTTAATGATGAATTTTGTATAAGGACAGATTTGCTTGATGCATATCATAAAAAGGCGAAAAAAGATGGAATAGTTATTATTGCTGTTGTTGGATGTGCTCCATCAACATCCACCGGAATGTATGATGATTTGGAATCCATAGCTGAGTTCTGTAAACGAAAAAAGCTTTGGTTTCATGTTGATGGTGCTCATGGGGGAGGGGCAATATTTTCTACAAAATACAAACACCTGTTATCGGGTATAGAACATGCTGATTCGGTTGTGATTGATGGACATAAGATGCTAATGACTCCGGCATTATTGACATTTGTTATATTTAAAAAGTCGGAAGCGTCATATTCTACTTTTAACCAAAAAGCCCAGTATTTATGGGAAAAGAATCAGGATGAAGAGTGGTTTAATATGGCCCGAAGAACAATAGAGTGTACTAAATTAATGATGAGTATTAAATTTTACTCAATTTTGATTACTCATGGTGAAGATATCTTCGATAAATCAGTAACACATCTTTATGACTTAGGATTTGAATTTGCAGAAAAAATAAAAAAAAGAGGTAAATTTGAATTAGCCCTAGTTCCACATTCTAACATAGTATGTTTTAGATACATACGTGAAGGGTATTCTGATGATGAGCTGGATAAATTAAATATTGAAATCCGGAATAAAATATTGATAGATGGAGAATTTTATATTGTTCAAACTACTTTAAATGATGTAGTTTTTTTAAGAACAACTCTTATTAATCCAGCTACAAGTTCAAAAGTTTTGAATGAATTATTGGATAAAATTGAAGAAATAGGAAAGTAATAACTAACTACTTATACTTATACCAACCAAATAAGCTGATCTCTTAATCCAAATTATTCGATGAGTTCACCTTGAGTTGATTCAGCATTTCTAACTAATATTGTAGATTTAAAACCAACCACAAGTTTATCTAAGTTATGTGCGAATTCTTCTTCGCAATTCTTTTCAGGAAGTGCTAACCCTAAGAAAACAATATCAGCATCTTTACTCGAATTATGCATTAAGTCTATCACATTCTCATTGTCCTTCTTTATAATAACATCACATTTAGCTGAGATTCTTGATTCAGCAATCAAAGTTTTAAGTTTTTCATTCATTGGATCTTGTTCACCCTCAGAAGAAACAATTGTTCTCAGGCGCAATTTTGCTTGTCTCCACTCTGTATTTAGATTTAACAAATGAGCGAGCAGAAGCATCATGTCACCATTTTTTTGCATCCCCCGCCACCAAACATCGATGCGATTATGAGTCGAAAATATCTCTGTTTCAGGAATATAGGCTAGTATGCTATTTTGTTTCATTTTTGAAACAATTCTAACAATTCTTAATAATCTCTGGATTCGATCAGTCCCATTTGTCCAACCAAACATTACAGTATTTGATTGCATTCCTGCTAATCCGTTTGCTTGAATAATTCCAATAATGCTTTCTTCAAAATTAGGAACAATGTAAGCTTCAGGAAATGCAGTGATATTCTTATTTGCAAATTCTTCTTCCATTTCTCGCTGTATTTCCAAAGTATCTACATCCATATTTCTTATATCACCAACTAAGGTTCTACAAACTGTTACGATTCCTTTATTTTGACTGAACCAATTTGCGATACGGGTTAATTTCATCAATCTGGAAGGATTGGATGAAAATAACAGGATATTTGGACGCCAGTTTCTTGCAGTGGAATGTTTTTCTTTCAGTTTAATCAAAGCTATTCTGGCAATTGAACTCCAAAGACCTGCCCTTACATCTCCCCAACTGCTTTTTAAAGCACTTCTTTTGAGATACCAATATATAGCTATCTCAACAGATATCGCAATTACACATGCTATTGGGTTAATGAGAAACATAACAACTCCTGCCCCAATACATCCAAACAGAGAAATGACCCAATGAACTTTTATGGTTGGCCTGTATGAAAGATCACCAACCAGCCTTTCAATTACTGCTGCTAAATTAATAGCTATATATAAGGTTAGAAAAAATACCGTTACCCACCTTCCTACAGCATTAAGATCACCAAGGGCAACTGCCAGAAGTGCAATCCCTCCAGTTACCCATGTAGCAATAGTTGGCTGACCAGTCTTGCTCGTACGTCCTAATATCTTAGGGGCAATTTTATCCAGAGATAATGCTTGCAAAACTCTTGGGCCTCCAAGTATACTTCCAAATGCGGAGGATAATATAGCTCCCCAAAGTCCGGGATAGACTAATACCATACCTAAAAAAGCAACCTTCGACCAGATAGGAAGTGCGGTAGTATCTATTCTTGCCATCGTAACACCATCCACTTTTGAGGTTACTGACAATGCAATTAGAATTAGTAGATAAATAATGGTTCCGGTTACAATAGCTAATAATGTTCCCCTGGGAATTGATTTCTTTGAATCTTTTAAATCTCCACTCATTCCAATTCCAGCACTAAAGCCTGTAACTGCAGGGAAAAATACTGCGAAAACAAACCAGAATCCTTCAGGTGCAGAACGATTATAATGTGGAACCATTTCAGGTGCTTGAAAACCGCCTGATAATACGCCGGTGAATAAAGCAATCAAACTTATTCCAACGGCTATCATAATTGGAATCTGCAATTTCAAGCTAAAGTTTGCGCTTTTCCCGGCAACGGCAGTAGCAAAAATAATAATCAAAGCAGCCATTAATTGAACAGGAGGAACTCCCCACTCTACCGGCCAAAAAGGAGCAATAGATTCAGCTAATCCAAAGGCATATAAGGTCAAGCTGAAAGTTCTACATAAAAATAATGGTATTCCAATCGCACCTCCAAGTTGAATACCCAAACTTCTGGATATCATATAATATTCACCTCCAATACCTACCTTCATATTAGTAGCTATGGCAGAGGCACTAAGCCCGGTAATAAATGTAATTGTACTGGCAAGTAGTACGGTAAGTAGTGTTAAGGGTAAACCAAGGTTGCCCAATACCCATCCAAATCTGAGGTACATCATTACACCTAATATAGTTAGTACGCTTGGTGTAAATACTCCTAAAAAGGTGCCGAATTTTATTGGTTGAGGTGCAATCGTATTTGACATAATTAAAGTAGATTTCTAGATCTAAATTAGATATCCTATTTAGTTGTTAGAAGACGAAGATAGGATTAATTCTAATTCCTGCAAGTAAGAAGTTGAAATTGAGACTGTGAAAAATTATTATTATTATTAGAAATTATTTAGCGTAGCTTCAAGTTAGAAGCTGGCAGCCCGAAATTGAATCACTTCAAGTTTAAAACTTAAAACTTCAAACCAAGATTTTATAGAAACTGAAAGTGCATAGTTTCAACTAACAAATGAGACCAATGAATAACAGTAATAATGTACAGATTGTTAACATTTGTACTCTTTTTTGTACTTAAAATAGTTAAAAAACATCCAAAAATGCTACTACTAGTTGTAAGTTAGTATCTAATATCTTAACAAGTGGCAATCTATAAGCACCCAACTCGACAACGGAGCTTCTGAATTAAAATCCAATACAGATTGAAACTAAATTTTCAGCAGTTATAATATATAACAATTCTAAATTAAGTTCTGTTTCCTGTGAGCCAACATATTATTGTAAATTTGTTGTTATTGTTTAGAGTATTATACATATTAACTATTTAAATATTGGTTTCCCAAAACAACCAAATAAGCGCTTATTAAATGAAAAACATTAAATATTTAAGTACCCTTTTAGCAATCCTAATTTTTCACAATTGTTATTCTCAAAACGAGGCCAATATTTGGTACTTTGGTAGTCATGCTGGATTGGATTTTAATTCAGGCTCACCTGTTGCATTAACGGATGGCGCGATGGACCAATTTGAAGGCTGTGCTTCCATGGCGGATAGCGATGGCGATTTATTATTTTATTCAGATGGTTCGGTAATATGGAATAAGAATCATGATATAATGGATAATGGCTCAGGGCTTTTGGGAGACCCCTCATCAACCCAATCATGTATTTTTGTACCAAAACCAGGTGCTCCCACTTTATACTATATATTTACTGTCCCTCAGCGAAATGAATCTAATGGTGATTTGTATTATTCTGTTGTTGATATTACTCTTGATGGAGGACTTGGCTCAGTTATTACAAAGAATGTTTTCTTACATAGTAACGTTACAGAGAGAATAACAGCTGTAAATCATTCAAATGGTACAGATATTTGGGTTGTAACACATGAAAGGGAAAATGATATTTTTTGTTCATTTTTAGTAACATCTGCAGGAGTTACTCCAACACCTATTATTAGTTCTACAGGTACAGTACATAATAGTGGTATTTATGGTTTAAACTATGTAGGTTATTTAAAGGCTTCTCCCTCTGGCGACTTTATGGCATGTGCAATAAATGGTGATTTGGAGAAATTTGAATTATTTGATTTCGATAATACTACAGGAATATTGACAAACCCTATTGCCTTTGATGGATATAATCGTGCCTATGGGATTGAGTTTTCTCCTTTGGAAACCCGACTTTATCTTGGTTCGTCACCTCCTGGTAAAGTATACCAAATTGACCTTACCGCTGGTACACCTACAGATATAGTTAACTCATCAATTTTGGTTGGTACAATTACAGGTTCGGGTTATATAGGAGCTATTCAAATTGGCGTTGATGCGAAAGTATATGTATCTGTTGATAATAGTGATCATTTAGGAGTAATAAATTACCCGGATGTATTAGGTGTTGGTTGTGATTTTGTTGAAGAGGGAGTCTCACTCTCTGGTAGAACTGCTGAATGGGGACTTCCTACTTTTATTCAGAGCTACTTTTCAGCTAATATTACATATCAAAATGAATGTTTTGGGGATACAACTTTTTTTACTGTATCATCATCAATGTCAATTCAATCCATAACATGGGACTTTGGTGATCCTACCTCTGGATCAAATAATACTTCTACCGACCTTGATCCATGGCATATTTTTACATCTCCTGGTTTATATACAGTCACTGCAACTATGATATTAACTGATGGTTCAACTGAAGTGTCAACCGTGGATATCACTATTTATAGTTTTCAACAAGTGGACCTTGGGAATGATACTGTAATATGTGAGACAGACAATATAATCCTTGACGCAGGTACAGGATATACAGCTTATTTATGGAATACTGGAGATATAACACAAACACTTACTGTTACTGCTGAGGGATTATACTCTGTTGAAGCATATACAGGACATTGTTACACATATGATACTATTCAAGTGTCATTTGCAACACCAGCAGTTTGTAATGCCGGTTCCGATGAATCCGTTTGTCAGAATGAGTTATTTGATTTTTCTTTGTCAGAGACTTCACCTTCAGCATCAAATTATGATTCATTATTGTGGATTGGAGGGAATGGTTTTTTTATTGATCCACAGTTGTTGATACCCATATACACACCTGACTCTGATGAAATTGGAGCGATTGTCTTATCACTAATAGCATATCCCCCAGGTGGTTGTATGAGTGATACATCAACAATGATATTGTGGGTTGATAGTATTCCAGATGCTGATTTTGTTGTTCTGCCGGCAACAGGTGCTTGCCTTGGTCAGGAGATGCTTTTTACTGACAATAGTTCATCGGATATAATTAGTTATACATGGGATTTTGGAGATGGCTCTCCAATAGAATCAGGTGATGTCACTTCTCATATTTATACAACTTCGGGTAATTATAATGTAAGACTTATTGTCCAGAATACAAATTTATGTACGGATACAATAACGAAAACGGTAATTGTTTTTAGTTCGCCTATTGCAGATTTTTCTTATTCACCTGCTGACAGCCTTTGTGCAGAGAGTTTCATCTCATTCTTTGATAGTAGTCCTGTACCGCCTGTTTCATGGTTGTGGAACTTTGATGATGGTGGTACTGCGAGTGTTCAAAATCCTGATCATGTTTTTATTAATTCTGGAGCATATAATATAAGCCTTATTATTACAGATTTGAGTGGCTGTTTTGATACTATAAACCAGATCATAAATGTTAGTCCTTTACCAGATCCTTCTTTTACTGTTTCTCCAAATGATTCAGTATGTACTGACGCAATGATCGCTTTTACAGGATTAGATAATTCAGGATCAACTATTAGTAATTGGAGTTGGGATTTTGGTGATGGTACAGTTGGAGTTGGTAGTGTTACTAATCATTATTTTTCACAGCCAGGGGATTATATGGTAACTCTTACATTATGGAGTATTGGTAATTGTGTGGGATCAAATCAGCAACCTGTACATATTTATCCACTCCCCCAATCTGACTTCACGATAGCCCCGAACGACACAAGTTGTATGGGTGAATTAATAAACTTTGATGCTACAAATATTACAAATGATATCGTTTTGTGGGATTGGCAATTTGGTGATGGAAACATAACTACGGGTCAGAATGTAACACATACTTATACTCAGGAAGGTAATTTAAATATTTCATCTATTTTTCAAAATAGCAATGGTTGTGTAGATACGATTTCCCATCAACGGGTTGTGCAGAATGTAACAATTGACTTTGATATTGCGGAAAGTCCAAGCTGTCAAGATTATGATGTAGTATTCACAGGAACAGATGGTCTAGTTACTTTTACAGATTGGAATTGGGATTTTGGAGATGGTTCTCCTCCAGGTGTAGGACATAATGAATCACACATATATACACAACAAGATACCGTTGATGTACTGCTCAATGTTTGCTCAGAACAACTAGTTAAGCAGCTAGTCATTAATGCTACTTGCGAAGTTGATGCTGGTTCCAATGAAGCAACTTGTGAGGATGTATATTTTAATCTCAATCTTTCTACAATACCTCCTTCCGCTGATGCTTTTGACTCAATTGCCTGGTTTACCGATGGCCTTGGCTATTTTGATGATTATAGGCTAATGAGACCAACATATTTTCCTCATCCATCAGAGGGAGCGATTCAAAACGATACATTGTTATTAACAATGGTTGGTTACGGTATAGCCCCATGTGAAGATGATACATCAACTATGGAGTTAATAGTTATTCCCGGGGCTTTTGCTCAAGCAGGATCTGATGAAAACTCATGCTTTGGTGTTCCTTATGATTTTGCAAACTCAACAGATTCATCCTTCGCCACAAACTATGTAACAATTTATTGGGTAACAAGTGGAACTGGTAGTTTTGTTAATCCCAATGTTGAGCAGCCCATCTATATCCCAGGACCTAACGAAATAGGACCAGTAACGTTAACAATGGTAGCAGCAAACATTATAAATTGTGATTCCATTGATGATATGGTACTTACAATTCGACCTATTTATGAAATACCAGTTGATATAACTGTTTGTTATTATGATTCGATTTATGCACAAGGTGTGTGGCAATATTCATCTGGCATTTTTTACGACACACTACCCACTGCCAACTATGGTTGCGATAGTGTAATAGTTACAAATTTTACCGTGCAATCCAAAATTGACAATAGCTTTAGTTTAAGTACTGGTGATTCAATTTGTTTTGGAGAAATTGCAGATTTTATCCCCTTAGGAACTGCTAATATTATTACACAGTTTTGGGATTTTGGGGATGGCAATACTTCCCTTTCAGCTAATCCATCTCATGAATATATTAACTATGGAGATTATACTGTTATATATTACTATACAGATGATAATGGTTGCTCTGATTCTGCGGTAAGACAAGTATCGGTATTTGAATTACCTGTTGTTAATTTCACTGTCAGTATGACCAATGCTTGTGTTAATACAGAGGTTGATTTCATAGGAATAAGCAGTTCTAATATTGTAACATGGGATTGGGATTTTGGAGACGGACAAAGTGGGGTAGGACAGGCCACTTCACATGTCTATGATACTTGGGGTAATATGACAATAATCCTTACTGTAACCGACGTACACGGCTGCAGCGAATCCAGCATGCAGACACTTACCATTGCTCAACCCCCAATAGC
>JASFZK010000174.1:0-4713 GCA_045267845.1 Bacteroidota bacterium
AAAATTTTTAATTTGAAGGGCTCACTGTAACGTCTGGTTACTCTGTCATTTTTATACATATACTTGTGGTTTTGTGTATACATATTTCAGGACGGGTCACGATGATTGCTAACGGTGTGTGTAAGAATAGTAAGGGGTTCTGAAACACTTACTTTTCGGTTTAGCACTTAGCCAAATTTACAATTTTTCTTTTAAAAAAATAGTCCGCTAAATTGTAAATTTTGCGGACTTGGTAAAAGGAACTGAACTTTGAGTTAAGCACTAAAACCCTTATTGTTTTTACACGTTGTTGGCGGTAGTTTTTTTATTTGAATATCTATAAGCAATATAAATTATTGGTATAAATAGAAAAGAAAAATACCAATATTTTGTGTCATTTTTTTTTAGTGTAAAATGAGTTAATCCTTTTTTTGTTTTAAAGGTTATTTTATTCGAGTTAACTGTTATTGTGTTATAGTTTACTTGATTTTCGTAAACATTAAACATAATTGTATTTGTAATTTCAAATAAATCACTACCTCTAAATATAATTAAATAATTGTTTTGATGTGAATGTCCATTATTTTCTAATTCTTGATAATTTTGATATTTAAGTATATCTCCATTTTTATCTTTTAAAATAAGGTTTGCTTTTAGATATTCAACAAAAGTATTTTCAAAATCTTTTTTATCGGTTGAATTTTCTAAAGATGGATTGAATGCTATTAAAGCATTTCTCATAGTCCAAGGAAATTCTGCTTGAATTTCAATAGTGTTTTCTTTTTCAATGATATTAAAAAAGGCTTCATTAGTTTCGTGTGCATAACCAAAAGTATTGATTACACACACAAAACTGAAGAACAATAAATATTTCATTATTGACCTATTTTGAAATCTTGAGAAGGTGTTCCCCTAAAGTATCTTGGAATACTTGGAAAATCATCAGTAACAATGTAATAATATGTTCCTGTTGGATATTCTGGAGTTACACCAGTTCTTCCATTTGCTTCGTCTAATGTTCCTAATCCACTTACATATTCATAGTCATTTCCGTAAACACCATTATATGTATCACAAGGAGCAGTATCACCATCTCCTGGTCTATCTCCAGATTTTAATTGGTAACTTGATGTCATTTCAATAACAGCAGATGCATTATCTGTTGCAGTACTATAAGCGTATTTATAATAAATAGGAAAACCATCTGCGGCATAACCTATTAATGTCATAGCATTTGTTGGTACTCCAATATTATCTAAATACAAAGTCGGTTTTCCGTGATAGTGGTATTTACCTGTTGGTTGAACGTGTGCATAGTTGCAATCTAATCCAATATTAACATTAAGTGCTTCTAAATTCCATTCCCAATTTACATTTGGATCCATTATTCCGTTGTGTGGAAAAGGCTCAGCAGGAATTGGGTCTAATTCAACACCGCTAAATAAAATTCCGAAAGCGTATTGAGGACCTAAATCAGGCCCACTTCCTGTTGTTGACAAAAGAGGTGTGAAAGAAGATGACGCAGTAGGCGTTGTTGTAATGTTATAGGTTTCATTTTGTATAGTTATTGCATTGGGATTAAGTGCTCCTGATACATTTCCAAAAAGACCAACCATATGTTCGGGAATACTATTTGCTGTTATCGTTCTTGTTGTTCCTGAAATCGATTCACTATACTGATGTGTAAATGTCAATGTTTCACTACACGAACCAACTGAAGTGTCTTTGATTATATCTGATGTACAATCGCTTGTAGTTATAGTTGTATCATCATCCTTACTACAACTTAATATTGTTAAAACTGACAATGTGATTAAACTGATTTTTTTTAAATTCATAAGTTATTTATTTATATAAGACTATTTAATTTTGATAAGGTTTAATTTGAGTTCGTTTTTTAATTAACTCCAATGTGTTTGTGAATGAAACGTAGCCTGTAAAAAGACAGTAATTTTTCATTTAACACAGAACCAAATTAAACCTTTTGTGTTTATTAAAGTCTTATCTAAAAAAAACATAAACCCATTTTATATGATAGCTAAACCTAATAAACTCAAAACACACAATTTATTTTTAAGTATAATTTTAATTGCATTTACCTTTTTTAGTTGCAATAGTAACGATGATAACACTGATGAAATTATTGATGAAGTAATTGACCCAGAACTTGTATTGCCCTATCAAGCCGAAGGCTTTGTTAAAATTGAAGAGGGTTCAGGTGGCTTTTTTGCTAATTTAGAAAGTGGAGATAGATTTAGTAGAGATCACGATAAAATAGGAGATGTTAACGGAGATGGTGTAATCGATATTGTCGTTGGAGCACGTTCAGACGATGATGGAGGTGTTGATACTGGAGCCGTTTATATTTTATTTATGAATAGTGATGGAACCGTTCAAGGAAATCAAAAAATATCAATGCTTGAAGGTGGTTTCACCGAAACTCTCAATGCAGGAAACTTTTTTGGTTATGGTGTTGCTGGTATTGGTGATTATGATGCAGATGGTATTCCAGATATAGCTGTGTCCTCTCCTGTACCACCAAATAATTCATTATATATTATTCATCTCAATGCAGATGGAACGGTTAAGGATTATGTTAAAAACGAAAATGTTATTGCGAATGGATTAACAGCTATTGGAGATATTAATGGAGATAATCGTATAGATTTAGTAGCCTGTAATCCAGGTTCTAATGATGGAGGAACACAACGAGGTGCTATTGATATTCTGTTTTTAAATACAGCATCACAAATTATTAATGCAAATACTGTTACTATAAGTTCTACTCAAGGAGGTTTTGGAACTGGGCTTGAAGATGGCGACCAATTTGGTGGACGAGAAGTTGCAATGCTTGGTGATATAGATAATGATGGCACAAAAGAATTGGCTGTAGGTGCTTTTAAGTCTGATGGAGGAAAAGGAGCTATTTGGATACTTTCATTAAACGCTTCAACTTTTAATGTCGTATCAAAAATTAAAATTACCGAGGGAATGAATGGTTTTACAGATGAATTAACAGATGAATTAAATCCTAATGGAACTTATGGTGCAAATTTCGGACACGCTATGTGTGCTTCTGGAGATATTGATGGAGATGGAATTACAGAGTTAATTACAGGAGCAAATCAACAAGATGAAGGATGGGCTTATATTTTATATTTGAATGCCGATAAAACGGTTAAATCATTCACAAGAATAAATAATACAGATGGAGAAACTGAATGGGCATCAGATAACAAAACTATCTTCTACATAAAGAAAGATGAAGAAACATTAAGAGAATTTCAGTTATGGAAACATGTTTTAGGAAGTTCTGAAACAGATGATATTTTAGTTTACGAAGAGAAAGATGATGTATATTACATATCTGTATCGAAAAGTAAATCAGACAAATACATACTTTTGGAAATAAGCAATACTTTAGCAACAGAGTATAGATACATTCATTCCAACAAGCCAGATGATGATTTTAAAATAATAATTCCAAGAAAGAAAAATCATGAATACTTAGTTGAAACACATGGGAATGATTTGTACATGATTACAAATTATAATGGAGCAAAAAATTTCAAAATAATTAAAACAAGTTTTGACAATCCTAACCCTGAAAATTGGCAAGAAGTTATTCCTCACAATCCAGATGTTTTTATTGAAGACTTTGAAGTTTTTAAAGATTATATTGTTGTTAATGAAAGGCAAAATGGGCAAATTCATTTAAGAGTTATTGATTTAAAAACCAAAAAAGAGCATTATATTAATTGTGGAGAAGAAGTTTATGAAATTTGGATTTCTGACAATGATGAATATGAAACAAATACAATACGTTACGGATACAGTTCTTTAACGACTCCAAGTTCATATTTTGATTATAATATGAAAACAAAGGAAAAAACATTACTTAAAGAAAAGTTTGCAGGAAAAGATTTCTCAAAAGAAAATTATGAAACAAAACGTTTGTATGCAAAAGCACAAGATGGAGTAAGTATTCCTATATCAATTGTGTATAAAAAAGGCATTACACTTAATGGCACAAACCCAATGTTAATCTATGCATATGGCTCATACGGTTATAGTATGGATGCAAGTTTTCACTCCTCAGTTTTAAGCTTATTGAATAGAGGTTTTATTTTTGCAATAGCACATGTAAGAGGTGGGCAAGAACTTGGCAGACAATGGTACGAAGATGGTAAACTTCTTAAAAAGAAAAATACATTTACTGATTTTATTGCCTGTACTGAATTTCTACAGAATAAAGGATATACATCTGTAAATAAGACATTTGCCATGGGAGGAAGTGCTGGAGGATTATTAACTGGAGTAGTCTCAAATATGCGACCTGATTTATATGCAGGTATTATTTCAGAAGTTCCATTTGTAGATGTTGTAACAACAATGCTTGATGAAACAATACCATTAACAACAGGAGAATATGATGAGTGGGGAAACCCAAATGATAAGAAGTATTATGATTATATGCTTTCATATTCACCTTATGATCAAGTTAAGAAACAAGAATATTCTGCAATGTTTATTGCTGCAGGATTGCATGATTCGCAAGTTCAATATTGGGAACCAGCAAAATGGGTAGCAAAATTAAGAGAATATAATACAGGGGAAGCTCCAATTTATTTATATACAAATATGGATGCAGGACATAGTGGAATGTCAGGAAGATTTAAAACTTATAAAGAAACAGCATTAATTTATGCTTTTATTTTAGATATTTTATCAAAA
>JASFZK010000175.1:0-9614 GCA_045267845.1 Bacteroidota bacterium
CTTGAAGAGGTAGAACTCATTGAAAAACTTAATGTTATGCCTCATCAGCTTTCGGGTGGGGAGCAACAGCGTATTGCAATTGCCCGGGCTTTATTAAATGAACCAGATATCGTTCTGGCCGATGAACCAACTGGTAATCTTGACCCTGAAACATCAAATGGAATAATGAAGATTTTGTTTAAAATTAGTGAACTAGGCAAAACAGTTATTATGGCAACGCATAATTATAATCTTATCCATAAATTCCCGGGTAGAGTAATTAAATGTGAAGAGGGCACCCTAGTAATTTGAACAAATATAAAGAAATAATAGGCTGATTTATAGCGTCTTGCTTAATGCTCAAAGCCAGCAACTACTTAAGTAAGTCCACAATTAATTTTACATTACTTTTATTGCTATAAACTTTATTTAGGCTAACCTTTCTTTCTTCAATAATGTCAGCAGTAAATTCTTTTTTAAACAGTATTCGGATTCTACGTTTTATTGTTTCGTAATTATTTGCCACCTCACAAAGGTCATCAAGATTACTACCACTTAGCATCTTTTCATTAACTAACACAAACCTACCATTAAATAAATTATTTAATAGTTTAAGCTTTAAGCCTGTTTTTTGGGCAGTTATTGAAACGCTAATATGAGCATTTTCGATCAACCCTTGAAGAGTTTCATCATCCGGATTAGCAATTAATTCAATGCCATTACCATTTACCAACCGGCTTTTGAGTTGCTTAGTTGGATTAAGTCCGGCAATTTTAAGTGGTATACCCATATCGCTAAAAACATCATCCAACAAAAAGTTAACCGCATTAACATTTTCAGCAACGGATAAATTGCCATGATACAATACATACTCACCCCGGCCTAACTTACTTTTTACATCATTAAAAGGATGAAATGCCGGAACATGAATAACATTTTTAAATTCTTTAGTAAAATGAAGCCTGTCATTTTCCGAAATGGCTAGTACTTTATCAGCTTTCTCAAGAATTTTTTCATAACGCTTAAGCTTAGCTGCCTCATTATAAAAATAATACTTTTTAAATATATCTTTCTCTGCTTTACCAAGATTATAATAATATTCATGTTCAATATTGTGAGCACGAACAAAACGCTTTCTGTCATCCAATCTTGACTCTTCCAATAATGCGGAAGTGTGTAACCCTTCCATCAAAATGGGATAATTATCTTTAAGAAGATTACTAACAAGCTTCTCCGAAATTCGTGTACTAACTATGTACGGAATACTTTTGAAAAGGTGCTTTTTGGATATATCGCGCTTGTAATAATGAACTTCATGAAAAGTATCTTGCATTATTTGATAATGCTCCCTACCGTACTGAAAACAATGCATATGAACTTTAACCCCACAATCAGCAAGAGCCTTTGCCTTAAAAAATACGTCGATAACACCACCGTAATTTGCCGGATAAGGTATATCAAAAGAAATTATATGTAAATGATTATCAGACATATTTTGAATAAATTTCAATAAGTACTTTTTCTTCGTTCTCCCATGTTAATTCAGCGGCGGCAAATTTACAGTTTTTTTTCCAATTATCCATTAGAAATGGCTTACTAAGCATCTCATTTATTTTCTGTGCAATATGCTCAGGATTATAATCTGAAATAAAATCACCAACATCATACTTCTTTATAATCTTCTGAATCTCAGGGAGTGGTGATGAAAGAATAGGTATTCCTGCTTGGATATAATCAAAAAGTTTATTTGGCAAGCTAAATTTATAATTAAGATTGGTTGACTTATCGAGTGTAAGTCCTAAATCTGCAACAGCGGTATATTGCATAAGATCACGATAAGGTACACGTGGTTTAAAAATGACCTTTTGATCCAAGTTATATTTTCTAACCATAGACTTTAAAGTATCGATTACATCACCACCACCAACTATTAGCAATACTGCATTGTGAACAAACTGCATTGCCTCAACAAGCTCTTCTGAACCACGATGAACATTTATCCCAGCCCCCTGAAGTATTAGAATGAACTTATCTTCAGGTAAACCCAATAACTTTTTAGAGATCACTTCTATGGATTGTTTTCTTCGGGGTATATTTCGCACAACATGAGGGCGTATACCGTAATCATTTTCAAACAAATTGGCAATTGAGTCATTAACTGTTATTATATCTGTTTGTTTAGGAAATAATTTTCGTTCGATATATTTCCAAATTGACTGTACATGCTTTCGGTTAACTAACTCCGGAACCTCCGTAAAGTACTCATGGCTGTCATAAATCAAAGGAATATTTTTTATTTTTTTGATTAAATGATTAGGTAATAAAGTGTCCAGATCATTGGAGATAAGCATATCCGACTTGTGAAACAAGAGATAAAAGAAAAGTCGCAAATTGAACTCTGCATAAAAAATCGGCCCTGTTTCGAATATCAATTTCATTCGATGCATGCGATAATCTCTACTATCTAATTCGGGACTATTTCGCATTTGTCGTCCCACGAGTACCACATCACAATTAAGTGACAACAGAGTTTGGCATACTTTGTTTACTCGTTGATCTGTTACCAAATCATTTATTACCGAAACAATTACTTTTTTGCGCAATTTATTTTTTTGAAAGCTAAAAATACACACTTTTGCTAAATAACATGCTAATTCAGTATTTATTGCTTCTTTGTATTATCTTTGAAACCTTATGATTATTAAACACGACTTTTGCTTAGCTCCATTTAATACATTTGGGATTGAAATATTTGCCCGAAACCTATCAATAATTACTTCCGTAAGTAATTTGCATGAGTTATTTAATGAAGGAAAGCTAACGAAGAAAAAACTACTTGTTCTTAGTAAGGGAAGTAATATTTTGTTTACTAAGCACTTTGAGGGTCTAGTACTTCTAAATCAGATTTGGGGTAAAGATATAATCAAAGAAAATAATGATTACGTATTTCTAAATGTTTCATCTGGAGAATTTTGGCCAGATTTGGTTGATTTTGCTGTTGATAACAATTGGGGTGGACTTGAAAATCTAACAGATATTCCTGGCAAAGTTGGAGCAGCTCCTGTACAAAACATTGGAGCTTATGGCTCGGAATTAAAAGATGTACTAATCAGTTTAGAAGCATTCGACTTACATACTGGTAAAATTGTTGAGTTTTTAAATAGTGATTGTAAATTTGGATACAGAACAAGCATTTTTAAGACAACTCACAAAAATAGATTTTTTATAACCAGTGTGCTTCTTAAACTTTCTAAAAAGCCAACAGTTAACCTAAGTTACAAACCACTTAAAGAAGCTTTTGATAAAAAAGCCACAGAGGATATAACCATAAAAGATGTTAGTGAAAAAATACTTGAGATAAGAAATTCTAAAATTCCAACACCTGATAAACTTAAAAATGCCGGTAGTTTTTTTAAAAACCCACTTGTAAGTAGCGAAAAGTTAAACGATTTAGTATCCGGTGATCCAACAATACCATCATACACTATTAGCAACAGCGAACACAAAATACCGGCAGCTTGGCTTATTGAACAATGTGGATGGAAAGGTAAACGAATTGGGAATGTTGGTACCTACGAAAAACAAGCACTCATACTAATTAATTACAACAAAGCAACGGGTGGCGAGATTCTTAATTTTGCCCAATCCATACAAAAAAGTGTAATAGATAAGTTTGGTATAAAACTTGAAATGGAGGTGAATGTTGTTTAATTTTTAATGAATGTATAGGCCTTATTAACTGCTCTATCCATATTCTCCAAAGTTGTAATCCTTATTGAATAAATTCCCTTTTTAAGACTCTGAATATTTATTTTATTAGTATTACTTGATGATATTTGTCTTTTACCCAACATATCAAAAATATAAATCTGTAACTTGTCCAATTGAGTTGAGTTAGTTTTAATAAAAAGATAATCATATGCTGGGTTAGGATAAATCGATATTGTATTAATATCATATTGGTCTGAAATATTCAAAACCTCATCATATAATGAAAGAATTTCATCATCTGACAAACCTCTATCCCAATACCTAAAATCATCAAAAGATCCTTTATAAAAATATGGATCTAACTGGTAATTGGCATCTTTACGACCAATATTACCACCAGCACCAACATAATTTAAGTAAAATGCACTTCCTTCTTCATATCCAGGCTCTTCAATTCCATCTACATAAATTCTAATATCATTAGCACTCCAAAGCACACTGGAAATCAAATGCCACACATTGCTTTGTAAAGTAATATACGTTAGTTTTGACCTTCTAGCATAAGGACCAAATCCACTGCCATCGCCATAGCTAACAGCTACTTTATGAGAAGTGCTTAAATTTAACCAAACTCCTGAATGAGCAAACCTATTGAAATCATTTGTAAAATAAACATTACTCTCAGGTGTAATATTGTCCATTTTAATCCAAAATGAAATCGTAATCGGAAAATTAGGTTTAAGCTCGGGTATATCAGGCATAATAATCAAATCATCAACTCCATCAAAGTACAAGGCTGAGTTTAGATTTCCTTTAACATCCTCTGTATACGATGCTCTAAAAAGAGTAGGGTTATAACCATTACCACTATAATCCAGACTATCTCCATCAAATTTATAATGAATTAAAAGACCATCCTGAAGTGATTGTGAATAAACTTGGCATGAAAAAAATAAAAGCAGAAAGACTAATAGCAGGTATGCTTTTGAGATAACATGGGTCATAATTTTATGTATAGGTTAATTATACAAATATATGGATATTTTTTTGCAAATGGTGTTGCCAAGTGCAATTATTAGCTAGTAACATTAACTCATTTTCAAATAAAACATAAAAAACAAAAAGGATAATTAGGCAAATCCATATGCTATTAATTACCTACATTTGCTCAATGTTTAAAACAGTAAACAATAAAAGTTTAGTGTTTAAATAAAATAAAACAAGAATGAATATATTAATGATTCTGGAGAATAAGTTTCCTCCAGATGTTAGAGTTGAGAATGAAGCAAGCTACTTAGCCTCAAAAGGGTATTCAGTTTCCATAATATGTATTTCAAGAAATAAGAATTTTGTTCCCTTTGAGGTAATAAATAAAATAAATGTATATAGAATTTACCAAAGTAAATTAATTTACAAATTAGGTGCCCTTTCATTACTTCTTCCATTCTATTTCCGTTTTTGGAAACGTTCAATTGAACACTTTATTCAAAATCATAAAGTAGATATAATACATCTTCATGATCTACCTTTAAGTAAGGTTATAAATAAAATTAGCAAAAAATTTAATATTCCATATATATCTGACTTTCATGAGAACAGACCTGAAATAATGAAGTATTATCATCACACTCAGTCTATTGCAGGAAAGCTTCTAATTTCAAATAGGTCTTGGCAAAATTATCAAAGAAAATATGCAAAACTTGCTGATAAATTGATTCTTGTCACGCCAGAAGCGAAGGAGTACTATGTTAATAAACTTGGAGTAAATAAAAATAATATTTCAGTTGTTCCAAATTATGCCGATATTGACAGTCTGAGTAAGATAAAAATTGATAAGCAAATTGCAGATAAATACTCTTCCAAATTTACACTTGTTTACTTCGGTGATACAGGTCTGAGAAGAGGAACATTAACAATTATAGAAGCAGCCGAACTATTAGTAGATGATACTGATATTCATTTTATTATTATTGGTGATAGTGCAGAACAATCTGTACTAGAAAATGAAATCTCCAAACGAAAATTAAACAACGTTGAATTAACTGGTTATTTACTGTTTGAGAAGATAATTAGTTATTTATACGCATCTAAAGTTGGATTATGCCCTTTTATCAGAAATATTCACCATGATACAACATATGCTAACAAAATGTTTCAGACAATGTATTTTGGCAAACCAATAATTGCAAGCAACTGTACAGCACAGCAAAACCTATTGACAAAAGAAAAAGCAGGGTTGATATTTACATCTGGAAATGCTACGGAATTATCGCAAAAAATTCTTCAACTCAAAAATAATGAATCACTCTATAATGAAGCTTCAAGAAATGCTAAAAATATTGTGAAAAATAAGTTTAATACTAAAGTTGGCAATATTGATTTGCTCAATCTTTATTCTACATTTAATAGCAAGGTAATTGGATAACAAAGAGATATATGAAAAGTTTGATTGGGGGGCTCTTAAACAAGAACACCTAATAGAAAAAATAAAGAAAATATTAGATGTAATTCCCCCAGATATAAAAACTGTAGTTGATATAGGCTGCGGTAATGGCATAATTACAAATGTATTAAACCAGCAATACAAAGTTACAGCAGTTGACAGAAGCGAACAAGCTCTCAAGTTTGTTAAAGCAAAAAAGATTAATGCTAGTTGTGATAATATTCCATTGAAAGATAATTCATTTGATATGGTATTCTCGAGTGAACTACTTGAGCATCTTCCAGATGATGTATTAGAAGGAACAATTTCAGAGTTTAAAAGGTTATCAAATAAGTATATTTTTATTACCGTACCAAATGACGAAAACCCTGATAAACTTTCCATAGTTTGTCCAAAATGTAGTTATCGGTACAATAGTCCTAACCACTTAAGAAGTTTTAATACCACAAAATTATCAGCATTATTTCCTGAATACAAATTGATTAACACATTTACCTTTGGTAGAAAAATTAGATATTACAATAGAAATATATTAAAACTTAAAACCAGCTTGTCGCCATCAAATTCATGGATCCCTTATTATTGGATGTCAAAAGAAAAGCGTGAAACCACATGCCCTTCTTGCGAGAATACATTTATAAATCCTTACAAGTTCAATTTACTTTCGTTGGGTTGTGATTTGTTAAATATTGCAGTATCTCCAAAAAAACCATATTGGCTTTTTGCAGTCTTCGAAAAAGTATAATTTTGTACACTTAATGAATTTGAAGAAGTTTTGGGCATAATAAAAAAACAATCAATATCTGGAACAATTTACTCCTACATTGGAGTAATACTTGGGTTTGTTACAACCGGGCTACTTTATCCATTAATTTTTTCAACAGAAGAGATCGGACTTTTCAGGATACTTGTTTCCTATTCGTTACTATTCGCCAATTTTGCAGCACTTGGTATCAACACGGTAACTGTAAAACTTTTTCCATATTTCAGAGATTATGAACGTAAGCATCATGGGTATCTAGGATTGGCTTTACTTATTTCAGCAGTTGGCCTTATAATTGCAATCTCCGCATTTGTATTACTTAAGCCAGCAATACTTGATACAGGTAAGGCTGGAGCCGATTTGTTTGAACGATATTTTTACTACATCGTACCGCTAATTGTCGCTACTCTCCTCTTCAATGTATTTGATACGTATTATAGGGTTTTATATAATGCCGTAAAAGGGATTATTTATAAAGAGGTAATTCAAAGGGTTATGATACTTGCGGTGATAATTCTTTTTTATTTTAACTTAATCGATTTTCATCAGGCAGTAGTACTATATACAATTGCACTTGTTTCACCCACAATTCTTCTTTTCTTATCGTTGATATATAACAAGCAGCTTTTTCTAAATATTGACTTAAGTTTTATTGACAAAAAATTATCACGTCAGATGTTGGATATCGGAGCTTTTGGAATTCTTGCAAGTTTCTCGGGAGTACTTACAATGACCATCGATTCGATTATGGTAGAACGAATAATGAACCTTAGTGCTCTTGGTATTTACACCGTTACCTTCTTTTTTGGAGCATTAATACTTGTACCACTTCGTACCATGGGCAAAATAAGCTCTGTTGTAATTGCTGATGCATGGAGAGCAAACGATATCAAAACCATTGATATTATCTACAAAAAAAGTAGCATCAGCTTAAGCATTATAGGTTTGCTATTGCTCATAGGTATTTGGGGTAATATTGATAATGTATTTCAAATAATTCCGGTTAAATATATCGCCGGTAAATATGTAATTTTATTCATAGGAATCGCAAGCCTATTTGACATTGCACTTGGGATTAGTCCACACATAATTGTCAATTCCAGCCACTATCGATATTTATCCTATTTCCTTATAATTTTCGCAGTACTACTAATTCTTTCAAACATTATTCTAATACCGTTATATGGAATTGTTGGTGCCGCATTGGCAACCTTAATCTCAAAATTCATTTATAATTTTATCAAGTTTATCTTTTTGTACCGCACTTATAAACTGCAACCATTTACATATAAAATAATATTACTTTATGTAATTAGTATAATGGCTTATGGTGTTTCACTATTGTTGCCACAGATGCAAAATTTTATGATTGATATTATTGTTAGAAGCAGTATAATAACAGTAGTATTTGTACTACCAGTGTACTTTTTAAACATCTCTGAAGACATAAATGATAAGGTTAAAAGTATTGTAAAAAGCGTATTTTAGATGACGTTAATAATTAGACTACTTTTGCATTTTTAAATACTTACAACATTTAGCAATCATATTACTTTAATATTACGATTGTTAATGTATTTTTTTGTCAAGATTGGTTATGGTTTATTTTTTTGAAATTAGACCAACAATATCTGAAAAACTATAGAATGGATAAGAAACTTAGAATATGCTTTGTAGGGAGTGGTACAATTTCAACAGCAATGGGAAATGTGCTTGCGCAGAAAGATGAATATGAAGTTTTTCTACTGTCGGTTGAGCAAGATGTTGTTGACTCAATAAGTAACGACCATATCAACCGTAAGTACTTTCCTAATATTGAACTTGAAGAATCGCTAAAAGCAACATTTGATAAAAATATTCTAACCGAATCCGACATTGTATTCCTCGGTATACCATCGAGTGTAGTTGTACCTTACATTAGAGAGAACAAAGATTTTTTTGGAGAAGAAACACTGATAGTTAACCTTGCAAAAGGTTTTGGTGAAGGACAAAAAACCATCCCTCAATCTCTATCAAAAATTCTTTCTAATCAAATTTTTAGCATGAAAGGGCCATCGTTTGCAAGGGAAATAATTAGCAATATGCCAACTGCTTTTACACTTGCATCAAAAAGAGATAAGCATTTTAAACTATTTGAGAGTATATTTATAGGCACTACCATACAGCTTGATTATACAACTGATGTGAACGGTGTAGAATTGGCAAGTATTCTCAAAAATATTTATGCCATAATTGTTGGTATTGTGGATGCTCATTTTGATTCACCCAATTTAAGATCGTTAATCCTAACCAAGGCCATAAACGAAATGAGATATATTATTTCAAAATTTGGTGGCGAAGAAAAAACAATGTTCAACTATTGTGGTTTTGGCGATTTTACTTTAACTGCACTTAACGATCTTAGTCGTAACCGTACTCTCGGACTACTTATTGGTAAAGGATTTTTTACTGATTATATATCAGAAAAGGTTGTTCTTGAAGGCAAAGTAGCTGTAAATATTTTTGTGGAAGAAATAGCAAAAAAACGTGGTATTAAGACTAAAAACCTCATGCTTAAAGAACTATACAAAGTTTTTAATGATGAAAATTACGACATCAATAATTTTGTGTCGAATATTACAGTGATTTAAAACTATAACTTTACAAGTTTCTTCACTATTACACTATTGTTTATTTCAAGTGTTAAAAAATACACTCCTGAAGGTCGGTTTCTAAGAT
>JASFZK010000176.1:0-18497 GCA_045267845.1 Bacteroidota bacterium
TAAAAAATCAGATAATTTAATAACCATATCCTGTGCTTTATCAGGATTTGTTATGGTGAGTGAACTTATTGAATTTAAACTGTTAAAAAGAAAATGCGGATTAATTTGCGACTTTAATGCTGTTAGCTCAGCCTCATTTACCAATTGTTTTAACTCAGCTTCAACCTTAAGTTTTTCTTGAAGATCTTCATAATAAAGCATTACATAATAGTACATTACAAAAAGAAGATAGTAAAAGATACCGGTGATTACACGCCATGGAAGACTTTCATTTAAAAAACCTCTGTAGTCACTAGCTTCAGGAAATATATAAATTAATATGAAATATGAAATTGTAATCCAACCAGCAATTGCGAGTACGGCGACAATTAAATGGTTAAACAGCAAATCGAATAAGTTGGGAGTTTCTTTTAAATTAAATCTTATGACGTACCACAAGTTTAAGCCAATAAGTGCAAAAAGCACATTAAATACTGCTGAGTCGACTATACTTATTATACTATCCACTCCATAAAAAAAGTTTACAATAAATGTTTGGAGTAAGAATATCGTAAACCAAATTGCAATGTAAGCAATAATGTAATTTCTATTTTTCGTAATAGGGTTAATCATATCAAGCAGTGTCAGTCTTTTACGTTTAATTTCTGAAACAAAAAATTTACCATCGTATAATCTTAAGATTAACTACGATGGCAAACTTTATGCCAGTAACTAGAAACTTTTAATTTCAATGCCTCCAAATATTACAGCTCCTTTTAAGTAAAGGATGTTAGCAGGGTCACCATCATCAGGACGTATTGCCCTTTTGTCGTTAAAACCGCCAAAAATTGATATCATATCCGATTTTACAATCCAGTTATCTGGTATAATAAGTTTGGAGCCGCCAAACATTGTAAAAACATCAATTGTACATCCATCGGGTGATAGTTCGGCATCTTTAAAGCTAAACTCAGAGCCACCAAATATTGCAGTTATATCGCCTCCTTTAAAGTTTTTTGATTGTATAATCTTGTTACCACCACCTAATATTGAAACATCGTCAATAAAATCAGCAGAATCACCATCTTTACTATTTGAATATTTTTTTTGTCTGCTATGCCCTCCTCTTCGTGTTATAACCAGCACGCCGATACCAATAAAAATACTTGGCAACATGATTTGCGACAATGATATACTGTAATCAAGTAAGCTGGGTAGCCAAAAAAGAATTCCAAGGCCAAGTAGAACATAGCCCACCGTTGCTTTTTCTTTAGTTAAAATAAGTATTGCACCTATTCCGATTAGCAAAGTTTTCCATGAAAAAATGTAATACCTAATTGGGAAATGAGTTATGTCAAAAGTATCTAATAGGAGAAGTCCTCCTGCAAGCATAAGTAGTATGCCGATTATTAGTTTTCTATCAATTGATTTATTTTCCATCGTTCTATTTTTTATTTACATGGCAAAACTATATTGCTTGGCCACTAATGTAAATAAAAATTCGGTAAACGAAGTGCTTTTATCGGTGATTGGAGAATATTCTTTGGAATGAATCCCCATTTATCTCAAATGGAGTCAAAAAAGTGATACATAAATGAACAATTTGATATTTCATCAAAAATTTTACTTCGATGATGTAACATTAAAGATGAAAATAAAAGACTTTGTATAAATAAAAAAAGCCGACTTAAAAAAGTCAGCTTTTACTTAGTAGCGGGGACCGGACAACCTTATTATTCGTAAACAATTGATTATCTTTATTTTAATTTTTACATGCGCTATTGTGTTTAGAGGGTTGTAGGTACAACTGACGTAGTTGTTGACGTAGCTTTAAACCTTGCACCTTTTCCTATTGTTGTAATATACTCGTAATACTATCGTTTTGTGCTTAGGCTTACTGTGTTTTTTCGCTATCCAACGTCTTTACTTAAATCGTTTCCAAGTTCAAAAGCAGCGATTTTAATTTTAAGTAATTCATTCTCATCACGCAGCAGGTCCTTTTCGCGATACACTTTAATTAATTCTCTTTGGGTTAAATTTAATTCATTCATTTCTTCATCTGTGTTAGGGTTATTTTCAGCAGCTTTGGTTAATTTATCATAGGTTGAATATTCTTTTGTTTTGTTGGATTCATACATTTTTCCTTCGCCAAGTATCAACCAACGGGCATTTATTTTATTATCAAAGGCAAGAATATTACTTACATATTTAATCCCTGCAGATGTTGAACCATTTGCTATTTGATTTACAGTTTGTCTTTTAACATCCCATAGTTCAGCAAAATACATCTGAGTTAGTTGCCTTTCCTTTTTCTGAACAGTAAACCAGTCCTTAACTCTTTGATTTAACACGATTTATAAATTAATTTAGAATAATGCTGTATTTTTCTTGCTTTTATGCATGATTTATACTTACATTTGCGAAACTTATCAGAAACAAATATACAACTAATAAGAAACTAAATCAATAGCATAATACAATGACAAATCGCGACCTTAATAAACTTAAAAACAAACTCCCATCGAATGGGGTTAAATTGATTGCTGTTGCAGCTGGTTACACTCCACAATATATTAATGGGGTACTATCGGGCAAAAAAAACAATCTTACCATTATTGATATTGCCATCCAGGTAGCCGCTGATCACCAAGCCGAACTCAAAAAGAAAACCGAAACAATTAACTCATTATGAAATTACCTAGTCACCTTGATAAAATTAATAAAGAGTTCATTGGTATTGATGGTGAGCTTTATCGTATTAAAATGGAATTGGTCCACTTTACCGATTTCGAAGCTTCGACATTATACAAGCTGCAGTCGTTATTGGATGATGATTTAATTGCTCAAGTATCGCTTGATAAACTAGAAATTACTGATCCTGATAGCAAGCTACAGAAATTTGCAATATGCAGGTTTGGCGGGTTTGATGACAAGCCCGACATAACCGACACTGAAGAAACAAACGAATATTATGATTGTGGTAAGCGTGGCAGTTGCCCAGTAGAAGGTAAACTTTGTAAGCACGTTGATGCCGAAAACGGATATTTAACTCCTCGCGAAATACATGTGATAAAGCTTATTGCTGAGGATCTACCTGACAAACAAATTGCCGATCGCCTTAACATCAGTATAAATACAGTAAATACCCACAGACGAAGGATTGCAGCCAAAATAGGCTGCGATACCAAAGTAGGTATTTGCCGCTTTGCCATTGAAAAACGAATTGTATAACCCCCGCCCCCGGGATAAAAACTAATAACTATGACTATCGAAAGTAAACCCCTTCTAATTCTTCAAAAGGCAGCTTTTACTGCGCTTATTGAGAAGCTGCAGAGGAACCGTAAAACCATGAAACTTAAAACCAAGGCTGATTACATTGAATTACAGCAACTAGAAGAAACCTTGAGCGAAAGCGAAATTATGCTAGATGCAATAATTAACGAACTCAAAAACAAACACGATTATGTTGATCCTCACTAACAAACAAACCATGAGTCTTTCCATACTTGGGCATATTTACATCGGAGGAAAGATACTTCATAAGCGCAAGCGCTTTGACAGTATAATAGAAGCACAAAAGGAAAAACAGCCTGCTGATATTATTGCCCAAAACCCTACTTCAGTATTTATTTTAAACCCTATTAATACTTAAAACTATGTGCAAAAACACAACATTTATCGAAGACTTTGGAAAAATAACTGCGTATATCGAAACACTTACCGAAAGCGAACTTGTTTGCCTGTGGAAAACATGTAATACTCCTGAATTTATAGGGCTTATTGCTGCAAAGCTTGAGCAGGAGGTAACAGAAGAACTCGATGCGGCAATGGTAGATGTATTATCACCAGAAAATGGGTAATTACCACACCGGCTATTACCCAGGCATGACCTCCAAACAGGTTGCCGGCCAGGATAAGCTTCGCCAAAAGGAATCCGATGCAAAAAACCATAAACAATGGATGCAATGTATTGCCTACGAAATTAACAACGAAGCCAAGTTTAGAGCCAACAACAAAAATTACCATACCCCGGTAGAAAGAGGTGTTATTACTATTAAAGAGTATGACGAATTAAAAAAATCAACTTAAAAAAATAACTATGAATTACACAATTTTAGAAACACATTGCGTATTTGAAAACGACAAATTAAAAGAAGTTGCCGTATTATGGGATGACCATGGTAATGTACGCGCAACTTACAGCACCCTGAACCCAAGGGCTGGCTATGAAAATTTAACCTCAAATGATACAATTACTCCAGAGCTGTTTCAAAAAGTTGCTGACGGTGGAAGTTATGTAGATGAAGACAGGAGAAGTAAATACTTCCCTGGTGAAAGAAACTGGTCCCGATAGAAATGTTTAACCAAGATGAATACAATAAAATTCGCCCCTACCTTGAAATGATTAAGGAATTCTCCTTAACAGAAATAGCCAGGGAAACAGGTATTAAGTATTCGAAGGCAGTTACTTATTTAAGTAAATATTTATCCAAAAAATCTCAATTAACTATTAATAAATAACCAGAAAGCCGGCCACCCGGCACGACTTCGGTCGGCTTTCATTTAAACAACTAAAAAGATGGATTATAAAAAAGCAAACTTAAATGGCTTTGATGTTGAAGAGCTTGCATGCAAAGTTACAGGAATGGATTATGATGAAATTGACGCTGACACAGAAACCATTGAAGATGCTCTACTTGTAAATTTTGAACTCGACATTGAACAATTTACTGAGTTAGTTAATCGCTTGATCCCATTAATTGACGTTGGAGAAAGTCCGATCACAAAGAAGAAATACAAAGGTTTTTCCAATCAGCAAGGAACTTGGCTTGCTAAAATAGAAGTTCAACAACCTAAGACTTAAACAATGATAAACTCCACAGACATATACGACATTATGGACAAAATAGTTAAAGTAGTTTGTGAAACTACCGGTGTTCGGGATGAAATGGTAAAACTCCCATCAGGAGGCAGCGAAATAATGGATGCAAAATGCATTATTGCCCGTATTTGTGATTTTGAAGAAATATCGCGCAAAGAGGTAGGTTTATATATTTGGTTTGATCCTCAGGCATCACGCCGAAACCTTAACAGGTTTCATGACAAAATCAACACTCACATTTTTTTGAATGCCAAATTTAATAAGTGTTTTAAGAACTATTCAAATTAATGACAAACATCTACTACACATATAACTGGAATAATAAGCTTGATTGCTTGGCTTTCACAACCATACGTTTAAGAAACGACCAAGTGTATTACAAAGGCATGGTCGCTAATGTTATCCTAAAAAAAGTAGATAGAGGACCTGTAATAATTGTTGGCATCAAACATTTCCTATTACATGAGCTAAATGAGTTTATGGCTAGGATTGATACAGGCTACTCTAAGGAGAAGACCATCGCAATTATCCAAACCATGTATAAAAACAGGAATATCAACTGGAAAACACAACAGCTGAGTTTCATTTTACAAAAAAAACTTAAAACCAAATGATTGATTCCTACTTAATAAAACACCGCTACAATACAACTTACAAGCTCCGCAAAGCTGGCTTTGTGATCAACACTCAGCTGCAAACTATCTCTGTTTATTTCAGGCAGATTACTTCACTAATAGGGCACCCTCACATTATTACGCTTGTTAACGAATACGATTACAAATTAGCAGAAAACCGCCAATTAGAAATGAACATATGACAATGTACGAAAATCTATTAAAAAAGGATAAAAACAAGTACCTGCTGCACACCCTGCTTGAAATGGGGATGCCCGAAGATGAAAACCAATTCACTTACCTTGATGACGGCCGTAAAGCAAATCATAATTATATAGATGCCGAGAGCTCAGGCAACTTGAAATTTTATGTTAGAAGCATTTATGGAGGACTAGAGACTTATACCGAAGAGGATCCGGCAACAGCTAAATTTAAACCACGCATGGAAAAAACATGGTATTTGCGTAGGTTTATTAACCCAAAACGTAACAAGGATGGTGATTTACAAAAGTATTCGCCGGCAAGCGGATCAGGTATGCGATTGTTATTCCCAAAAAACGTTGTTAAAGCTTATAAGACTGGCAAAGATATAGATACACTATTTATTGTAGAAGGATTTAAAAAAGCCATGGTTGGCTACTTGAATGGACTGTATATAGTTGGGATGAATGGGCTTACAGGGTGGAAAACTCCCAACAAGAAAGATGAAAAAGGCAACAAAATAGAAATAAACGAAATCCGGGAAGATCTTAAGGAATTAATACAAGGCTGTAACATCAAAAAGATTGTGATTTTTATTGATGCAGACTTATTTGCCATTAGCGAAAAACCACATTCATTTAAAAACCCAACTTCAAAACGACCTAATAATTTTTATAAAGCTGCTCTAAAAGCCAAAGAACAATTTACATCAGTAGCTGATGTATATTTAGCCCATCCACATCAAATTTATGATGCCAAAGGTTTAGATGATCTGTATCTTAAATTCAGGAATTATTCTACTATCAATTCCCCATGGTCACAGGTACGCATCCAACCATTAAAGCTTACATCAAAATTGCAGTATAATCCTGAAATGTATGAGATATCACAAATTAAGGATCCTGATTTTGTAAATAACGAACTCAATATTACTGAGGATCTGCTTAAGTCGGTAAAAACAAATAAAGATGGCCAGTATTTCGCTGTGCGAAAACTATCCGGTTTAACCGATTTTCAAATTAAAGAATATTTTCATCTGGGATCCTCCGATGATTTTTTTGAATATCATAAAAAACACCTGCAGAAACTCAAGCGTACTCAAATTTTCTTTTACCGGTTCCGGTTCAATATTGCTGAAGATTATTCATTCGTTGAAAAATCAGAAATACAAAGTGATGCTGAAGACATCAAGTTCGAATCTATTGGTAACAGAACTTATATTTTACGACCTGGAGGGCGACGTAAGTTTATTGCCAATTTCAGAATGACAGTGCTTTGTGTTATTGATTCGCACGAAGATAGCAAACGTGTTGTTAAACAGATTAATGATGAAAACCGAACTCAGGTTATTGAAGTTGATTCAGAAACTCACACCAGCCGGTCACGCTTTAGAGCTGCATGTGCCAGACGTGCTAATTTTCAATTTCGGGGCGATCAGGACGATCTTGACGACTGGGTAATGGAATTGTTTCGCGATGAATCGATGGCTGTTGAAATAAAACAACTTGGATATGATGATCATTACGATTTTTACTCCTTTGCAAATGGTATTGTTACCAATGAGGGCTGGATGCCGGTTGATAAGTACGGAATGCTTAATTATAATGAAGAAACTTATTACCTGGCACCATACTCCGAGTTTACAAAATGGAAACGTAAATATTATACCGAAACCCGAAAGTTTGCACACCTATCACCTAAGAATGGTAAGGAAGTAAGCTTCCTCGATTGGATACAACTATACATGAAAGTGTTTGGCGATAACGGTTTGTTTACAGTAAATTTTACCATACGAACAATGTTTGGTGATATAGTTTTTAAAAAAATAAATGGCGATCCAATGTTATTTGCCAGTGGTATGCCCGAACAAGGGAAATCGAAATGTTTGGAGTTTGCCCGGTTTTTTTGGGGACAAGAAATTCAAGCAGCAATAAATATAGGATCGGGCAAAGCCACTCCAAAATACATAATGGCCAGGCTAAGTCAAATATCTAACATATTTGTTCACCTTGATGAATTTGGCACCGATATAAGAGCTGCTGAAAATGATATGATAAAAGGTTTTTATGACAGGTATGGCAGAGGAACCAAAGCATATAGTAACGATTTAGCCACAAATGAAATGCCCATACATTGTAGCTGTGCAATTTCGGGCGAACACAAACCAACAGGCAATGCTGCTTTGCTCACACGAGTTCAGTTAACCGAGTTTTTGTATAAAACGTTTACAAAAAAGGAAGAGGAAAACTTTAAAGATCTTCAAGCCATGGGCGAAAATGGTATAACTCATATAACAGTTAAACTATTACAACAAAGGAAATTGATAATCGCAAAATGGGACAGTAAATATAAAATGGTCCTAAAACAATTACATGAATATTTCCGTAAGAAAAAAATAAATAGCCGGTTGTTAAAAACAGCAGCGGCAAACATTACACCATCATTAATACTAATGGAAGAAGGCATATTGAATTTTGGAATGAGTGAACAAAATATGATTATTAGGTATTACGATAACATCGACCGTCAATTTTCATTGCAAAAAGAAAATACCGATGCACGTAAGTTTTGGGATTCGTTTGAGCAATTGTGCCAAATGCATATTATAACTATCGATAAAGGTGATTACAGATGGGAAGAGGATGCAATAGTAATATGCATTAATTCGGTACATGCCAAATATCATAAGTTCATGATCGATAACCATGAACCAAAAATACTAGGCAAATCAGATTGGATATCATATCTGGAGGCCGACAAAGCTCATATTCCACTTAGAGATAAGGATGGTAGAATTAAAAAAGTACGATTTACAGGGAAAAATTCATCAGCAGGGCTATTCTTTTTTTATAAAGATTTAGGTATTGATATAAAAGCAGAACCACCTAGTATTTTAGATAAACCAACCAACACCGAAAATGAAAAAAAATTGTTACAAGAAGGTAATTTGGTAGATGTTGAGTTAGATTTTCCTCAAAATTGAGTAGAATATTAATAATAAGGGATGAAAATACATGCTAAATACAAATCTCGGTCACAGGGGCAACAAATATAAAATTAAAATGATTAATATAATTAATATCAGTAAGTTAAGTGATTACATTGTTTACAAATGTGTTGCCCCTTGTTGCCCCTTGTTGCCCCAAACGCATGTTTTGTTGACCGAAACCAAAACAGTGAGAAAATTGATTTCGGGCAACAAAAGGCATATAGGGGCAACACCGGGCAACAAAAACAGGGGTAAAATAGAGCTTGGGGCAACAAAATAAAAATACTATGTACTGAATATCAGTTAAATATAAAATTGTGTTGCCCCTGTGACCGAAACGGGGCAACAAAAACACCTAACTATTATGACAGACACTAAGCCTTTAAAACCAAAAACAGATGAAAATGGATGGATGTACTTCACTGAGCTTCCTGATGACTTTAAAAAAGCTGAATTGGATGATTTTTATAAAGATCAAAATAACTTAATAATAGGAAAAGCATACTTGGTTCATTCATATAAATACCCAGGGCGCTATTGGGCATATCGTGTAAAAAAAAGTTTCCCATATCCGGGTACCGATTTTGAAAAGTTTTTGGAAGAGGGTAGAGTATTTATTTATGAAAAACCTGAGTAATATGAAAACAAAAGATAAAAAAGAGCTCTCCAGTTTACACGATATGCATATGGATCGTAAAGTATTTATGACTAAACGCGATTTTTATAGGATGAAGCAATTGGAGCAAATGGCAAACCAAAAAGAGTTGAAATTAAGTATGGGTAAATTTTAATTATGGTATTGACAAGATTAGGAAATAAAAAACTACTAAGCGAATTATTATACGCCAACTTCCCTCAGCATAAAATGCGAATTGAATTGTTTTTTGGTGCTGGAGGCAGTTACTTTTATTTGCCAGCGCCCAAGTATGCTATACTTAACGATTTTGATGATGATGTTACTAATTTATATAAAATACTGCTTGATCATAAATTTGAACTGATACATCAAATTAAATTAATGCCAATATCACAAAGTTTGGTTAAGTATTGGAAATCAAATTTGGAAACAGATCCGATGAGGAAAGCTATTCGCTTTTTGCTACTATCTAATTTCACTTATCTGGGTAAAGGTGATACTCTAAGGCTAGGCCTCGACAATACAAAACGATCACTTATTAAAAATATAGAACCCACATTTTTAATGCTCCAAAATGCAAAGATTACAAATGATGATTTCAGAAATGTGATCGATAAAATTTCTTTTAGTGAAACTGTAATGAAAAAATCTGATGCTTTTGTTTACCTAGATCCAATTTATTTAGATACTACTCATTTTTACAAAGTACCCAAATGGACAGTTAATGATACCGAAGATTGTTTTAAAATTATGGACACATGCGGAATACCTTCAGCAATGTCTGAATTTACCCACGAAAGCGTACTCGATTTTGCTTCTGATTATAATATGAATGTAATTTATTTAAAAGAAAGAAGAAATATCAAGGATAGAAAAATAGAAATATTAATAACTAATTATAAACCTGGGCAGCAAAGCTGCTTTTAAACTTAAAACTATGTATTACAAAGTAAAAAAAGGTACCGAAACATTTAAAAGATTAGAAAAAGTTTGGAGCAAAATTACCGACTGTAACAAAAAATCTTTACAATTTGTGCAGCAACTAGGGTATGAAAAATATGGCACTGCCCATGGAACAGCTGGTGGTGGTATTTCGTTCATTTATGCAGAAACAAAGCCCGAAGGTTTTAAAATTGTAGGTAAAAAATATCAAAATTTGTTTTATCCAAAAGCTTCAAATAAAGATCTGCTAAAACAAATAGCAGCCCTCCCTACTGTTAGTTACGATGAATATAATAGTTCCATACGTTTTGAAGAGCAGTTTCAAGGCACTACCCATTATAACGCTTTTGGATCCAGGAAACGAAAAGATGTGTACTTGATTGAAATAAATGATGAATGTGATTACACACCTTTTGAAGATATGATTGAAATAGTTAGTAGCGAATGGAAAGCTTTGAGCGATGGAAAATAGATATGAAGATTGCCAATTCGTCACCTGTTATGGGTGCATTTTCGCATCAATATGCTATAAAGATGAGGAAGTTGAATAAAGTATCACAGGTGGGTATCTATTTTTTAAAGAATAATAACTAATAAATTAATTATATGCATACAGTTGATGATATTATAAAAGCGAAAAAATTTCTTACAGAAAAAGGGTATAATATTGAAAGCGATTTTAGGATGTTTAAAGTAGCTGAATTAATGGCAGAATGGGCAGTCAATAACAAAGTGGCGGTTTGCGACTATTGTAGTGGTACTGGATGGAATAGTTACCCTAATCATTCAACAACAATGCCGCCATGCCCGAAATGTAAACCATAGCAAACTGATTGCAGGTAACGTGCCTAAATATGGTGAGTAGCCGACCACCTAAAATTGGCTATGGAAAACAAATGTTTAATCGGCTATTCACTATATTTTGTGTTAGTCACAGTTAATTTATTATGGAAAGAATTATTCAACAACTAAAAGACCAGCGAGAAAAGGCTGAAAAAACATTTATTAAAAACAGCTTTATAAAAAGAAGCTGTAAAATTGATGCACCTTACCCCGATACAGATGCGGATTTAGATGCTATCGGAGAACTAAATCAAGCTATAAGTATATTGGAAAACTCAATGGCTGCAAAAGAACCTGTTTCTAATTGTGGCTAACTAATTTCTATGCGCTGTACGCAGCGTAGCGCAGTATTGCGTATGAGAAATAGTTATCTGTCAATATTTGTAATATGAGAATCAATTGAATCCAGACTTCTTTTAATGTTATCTAAATCAGTTATTCTTATAGTATCTATTTCACTCGAAATATTCGATGAGTATGAGTCGATGGACTTTAACCTACTATTCATTTTTTTCAACTCTACTAAAATTTCATTTAAAATTTCTTCTGATGTTGTCATGATTTTTTTGTTTTTAAGTTAGACCCAAAATTAATGAAATAATTTAACTTTTTTAAAAACGTGTAATCATTACACAACTTTTAATTATCATTTTATTTCTTTTACAGAAAATTAAGACAAGAAAAATGAAAAATAGTAAACGCAAAAGAACTGAATCAGCAAATCAGCTAAACATCTACAAAATATTAAATCTCTTAATTGATTTAATCCGTATCTTCGCCAATGCCGGGTGGCCGCTTTCATCATTGCATGAAAATGGAAACCAAACTTCAGATTACCAACCAAATTAACGAAGCTTTCCTTCGTATGAGTATGAACGCTAAAAAAACAGGGTTCATACAAATTACTCGTTCCAACGAAATTGGTAAATATATTTGTAGCCGGTTGCGTTATTCTAACCTTCCGGTAAGACAATCATCGGGTATCATAATTCATCTCCCATACTATACTTTAGAATCAGGTAACTCATATTATCTTTACTTCACTGTTGAGGATCAAAAAAAGATCAATGATTTTCTAGCTTCGGAGTTCAATCGCTTTTTTAGAAATTATATGCTTATTGGGGCTGAATACAATATACAGAAGAAAATACTACTTGAAGCTTTTATTGCCGACCTCAATTTGCAAAATAATAGCACTGTGTATCAAAATTTAAAGAAATCGGACTATCGAAATAGAAAAAAAATGACCGAATTTGTTAAAAAAGCAGTGCAATCAGTTGTTTTATAGCTATTTAAAATATTAATTATACAATAATCACCTCCAAGGGACATAATTATGAATATTCAAGGCATATTATCAGTTGAATTTTACGAAGCAAGTAATGTAACTTTACCATTCTTACAAAAAAATGCTTCAATCAATTTTTCAAGCTTTACAGCTGAAGCTTCTCAAAAGTTTAATTTCATTCCTGGTACCTGTGCAATGAAATCGAATAAAAAAACAAATAAAGCAGGCAACCTCGATAATATTAGTGTTTCGTTTGCAATTGCAGGCAATGAACCTGATACCAATGCGGAACTCGATTTTCAAAACAACATCCCACATATTTACGTTGTAACCGACAATACCGGGCTTAAATACGTACTGGGGCATAACAAAGGACCATCAACTAAACTAACCTATAATTTTAAAAACGATGCCGATGGCAAAGGCGGGCGTTCCATTAGCGTTAAAATATCCTTGCTTACACATATCTTTCCGGTGTACACGCAATAAGCTGCATACCAATTATTTACACCTCTTTTTAAAAGTCCTTTCAAAATTGCTAACTGCTTTATAATCTTGTGGTTCAATATTACATAGTGTTTAAACAACTATCATGTAAACAACCGCAAAATGGCAAAAGAAATTATTATAGACAGTTACATTGGTCCTGGCTACTACTCAAAAAAGTACGTTCGCGCCATGCTTAATAATGCCAAAGGTAAAGATGTTACTGCAAAAATATCTTCGCTAGGTGGCGATCTTAACCATGCAGTTGATATACATGATCAGTTTGCTGAGCACGGAAAGGTAACAGTTGAATATACTGGCTTCAACGCTTCATCCGGTACAATAGTTTCATTAGGTGCTTTTAGAATTAAAATTAGTCGCAATTCATATTATCTAATTCATAAGGTAAGTAGTTGGATTGACGAATATGGCTACAAAAATGAAGATGATCTTGAAAAATTAATTTCCGACCTCTCGAAAGAAAAGGACGAAAACAAAAAAATCACTCTTAATGTTGCTAAAATGTACATCGATCGTACAGGCAAAACCATTAAAGAAATTATTGACCTAATGAAAAAAGAAACCTGGTTAACTGCTGATGAAGCACTTGAGTGGGGTTTTGTTGATGAAATTTATGATCCAAAAAACAAAGTTAATTTCCTTGAAAATAAACGCATGGTAGCCATGATTAATGCTGCCGGCTATCCTGTACCCGAACGTAAATCTCAAAAATCAAATACAATGTCAGACAAAAAAAATGATTTCGCAAAGGATGAAAAATCCTTTTCCGCATGGCTAAAAGAAAAATTTGGTATTTCTCCCAAAGAAAAGGAGAATAACAATGATACTGATGAGCCAATTGATCAGGATGCTCGAATTATTGAGCTTGAAGCCAAGGTTGCAAAACTGGAGGAAGACCCCAAGCCCAAAGAAAACACCGAAGATCCTGAAAAAGCAAAAAAAATTGCTGAGCTTGAGGCGAAAATTGCCAAGCTGGAAGATCCTGCCGACCCTAAGAAAAAAACTGAGGAGAAGCCCAAAGAAAACAAAACCGAGCCTACCGAAAAAGAAGCTCGCATTGTTGAACTTGAAAATCAAATTAAAACTTTGAAAAATTCAAGTGTTGCCGATCCTGACGTTAGCAAGTCTAACGACAAAAACAAAACGGATAAACCAGGTGAGTTTTCTAATGCAGTTGATGAGGCAAAGGAAATGATGGATTATCTTGAATCTGAGTAATTAAAAAAAGAGTATAAACCAATTTAAAACTATACAAAAATGGGAGTATTAGTAACACCAACCTCGTTAAACGAAAGCGCCAGAAAATATCGCAAAGCTTTGCTTATTGCGGTTTCAATTGGCTTAGGACATTCGTTAAAGCACATGACCGTGCGCCCAGGTATCAGGTTTGAAGAAACCGTTGGAGAACTGGATGGGAGTTTCGAGCTTAAACCAAACTTAGGAGCATTTCCTGCTGGTTTATCCGATGCCACAATTAAAGGAAGAACACTTAAAACCTACCAAGGGCAGGTTTATGAGTTGTTCCATCTGCAAAATTTGATTTCAACCATTTATGGTTTGGACATGACAGCCCAAAAGAAATCGGATAAGTTTGACATAAACAAGAAACTTTTATTCTTGATTGTTAAACGAATATCTGCCAAGTTGAATCAAAATTTATTTAGTGCAGTACGCGATGATGCGGGTACAACAACAGCTAAATTATTTGACGGGTTTGATACAATTACAGCTGCAGAAATTGTTTTAACAAACATTGCTGCAGGTAAAGGTAACTATCAGGAAATAGTTGCAATTGATGATACCAACGCTGTTGATATATTACAATCGATATTCGAAGGTTCATCTGATGAATTGCAGTTTGAAAAATCGAAAATGTTTATTACAGCTGCTCAATATAATTCCTATTTAAAGGATTATA
This sequence comes from Bacteroidota bacterium, assembly GCA_045267845.1. Classification (GTDB taxonomy): domain Bacteria; phylum Bacteroidota; class Bacteroidia; order Bacteroidales; family F082. The sequence continues at coordinate 14,801 of JASFZK010000176.1, forward strand.
AAGTAACCACCGGAGCAACACCATATAATACTGAGTATAAGAAACTATACCTCGAAGGATCGAATGATAACTGTGAGCTTGTTCCATTAATCAGTAAGAAAACCTCCCCATACATTCATTTAACAACAAAGGCTAATACGCTAATTGGTGTTGACCAAATGAGTGATCTTGAAAAAGTAAGAATTAAAGAAGACAACAATGTAAACTACACTCAGTTTATTATGGATATGTTCTTCGGTACACAGTTCGATACTCTATCGAAAGAGAAATTTATGACCGCTAAAATCGTATAATTATGGATTATCCTAATATGGATTGGACACCGGGGAACGTAAGCATCCCTGGTATTTTCCAAAACGCCTTCTGTATCCCTAAAACAGATATAGTTTCATGGCCCGCAATTGTTGATGCACCTGCAGATGCTGCAGCAGCAGTAACACTCGCTGGTGCATTTACCCTTGTTGCTTTAAAAACTTGGAAGAAAATCAATCACATTGATAAAAAAGCAATTGTAGTTTGTGAACCACAGGGTGAAGAAAGAAGTCAGACCTTTTTAAACAAAGGCACTTTAAAAACATCGTTAACAACTGAAGATGCCACAGCATTTGCCATGAAAGCAAATAATGATGATTTGGTTTATGCAGTTCGCGAAAAGAATTCGAAAAAAATGAGGATTCTTGGTAACGAGATGTTTTCAACTTTAACTAAACCTACATTGGCTCTTGGTGGCGAACCTACTTCTGAACGTGGAGTATCGTTAGAAATAGAAGTAACCGATGGTGTACCTGCTCCATTTTTTGCAGGTCCTATTATGACTGATGATGGTGATGTAAATCTTTAATCATGGGAGACACAGAAACTAAAAATACCAACTTAATCCTTAGCGGCGACCCCGCTAAGGATTTCCCTGCTTTCCTTAAATCAAAGGAAAAACCATTCGATCTTGGTTTGGAATTAATTAAAACACATACCAAGAATTTCGCCCTCTATACTCATCTTCAAAAAAACCGTGAAGAAAAGTTTGCTAAAAAAATGCTACTTGATAACATTAAAGTAATAGCAATAAAATGGTTAAAAAAATAAAGAAGTATCTCAAAAAGAAATCCCGTGATTATGATGAAGGACTAATTTTATTGTCTAAAGCATCAAAAAACAGGATTCTTGTTCAGCGGCTTGGGCGAAAAGAGCTCAAGGAAAAGCTTGAATACGAACTTCAGAAAATTATTGATCGTGAGCCTGTTGTTGCCAAAAAAACTAGTAAAACAAAAACTGGCAATAAATCAAAAGGTAAAACTACTGGCAATAAATCAAAAGGATCTGATAAAAAGAATACCAATACAGCTCCAAAGGATTCACCAATAGCGCCTGAAATACTTCCAGTAATTGAAAAGCCCACACGTTTACGTGTTATACGTGGTGATAATAAAATTAATTACGATGATCTTCCGGAAGAGCTTAAAGCCAAGTGGGATGAAAATGCAGAAGCATACAAACTAGCCCGCTCCGTACATGAGAAATTGAAGCTCATGGAAAAAGCTACTCCTGAAGAGCGTTTGCCATTAATTACTCAACTCGTAGGTTTATCGGATAAGGTTAGAGCCAATTGGGATGTTATTGATGCATACGATCCAACTAAAGTTGTTGCTCCGCCAAAGGATGCTGAAAAGAAAATAGATCATAAGCGCATCAATGCAAATCGTAAGTACATCAGTACAAATCTTAAAAAGTTTGAAACCAAGCCTGATGACAAAGTACTTAAACAACGTATACAAGATCGGATTACCGAACTTGTTACTGCTGCCGAAACTTTTAAAACAGCCGACAAGCTTATTGAATTAGGATTTGAACTTTGATATCCGCAAAACAGCATTAATCCCGTATTTTTCAACGGGTAGTACTCAGCTTTATCACATTGTTGAACAATTACTTCAACAAAGCGGTAAAGCTGATTTGTTTATATCCAGTTTTACCATATCAGAAGAGTTTATTCGTAAGCTGCAAAAACTAACCGATCAAAACAAAATAACTCAACTCAATCTGCTAATCGATTCGCGAAGCGCAAAGAAAACATTGCACCTTTCCTGGTTCCTTTCGTCGGTGGCAAATGAGGTATATCTTGCAAACAATCATTCAAAAATTATACTAATAAGTAATGAGCAATTTAAAATATCGGTGGTTACATCGCAAAATCAAACCAGGGGCAACCGGTATGAGGCCGGCATGATCTCAGTTAGTCCTGATATTTACAATTACTACAAAACCAAACTCGATATCGAATTAAAAAACTGTTTAAAGCTTAGCGATGTACTCGGAAGAAATACTAGAAAAAGTTAAAGAATATGCAGGCTATTTACTATTACCAGATCAAATAGCACAATTGCTTGAGCTTGATAAACAAGAATTCAAGGATCACCTACGTAAAAAGAGACACCCATTATCAAAAGCATATGAAAACGGTAAATTAGAAACAATACTTGAGTTGCGTAAACAAGAAATACAACTCGCTAAGCTAGGAAGCCCAATGGCCGTTGAAATGGTTAGTAAATTTATTATTGAACAAAAACAGGGGGAACGATAATGCCAAAAGCCAACACACTCGAAATATGCAGGAAGTACCTTTTTGAAAACCCAAAAGAAAAGTTGTCGCCTCAACTTGATCTCAGGCTTAAACGAATCCGCGGCGGATTCGTCTATTGGACTGAATTTCCAATGAAAATGGACTTTGAAATCAGAGATTTCTTAATGGAAATATATGATGTTGAGAAGTCTCAAGCATATGATGATTTGACCATAATTAAAATGTTACTTGGGAATGTTAAAAATGCCAGTAAACAATGGCATCTATACACATTTCTCGAAATGGCAAAAGAAACTTACCAAATTGCAAAAGACAAGCTTGATCCCAGGGCAATGGCTATGGTGATGGGCAACTATGGTAAATACACTCAACTACATATTCCTGATAAGGAACAAATACCTTGGCATGAAATTATCCCTCAATTAATTGAACCAACAGAAGATCCTACAGTAGTTGGACTGGTTAGAGATCCTGATGCCAGGAAGAAAGCTAAAAAACTACTTGAGAAATATTCAAACGAGATATCCGATAAAATTCAAACTGTACATATTGAAGATATTGAATTTATTGATGTAAGCGATGACAAAAAGGGATAAACAAAAAATATACTTTAACGATCCACAGCATCAGTTTATTTATACCGGTGCTCACACTAGTGTTGTTGTTGGTGGTCGGCGGTTAGGCAAAAGCCATGGCTTTATGTCGCAATTTGAATTGCGAAATATCCAGCACATGCCTCGTGGCAACCATGGCATACTAGTTCCTTCGTATAAACACGGATTAACACAAACGCTGCCAGGCACACTTGATGCAATGGATAAGTTAGGGTATCATCGTGATGTACACTACTTTCTTGGACACAAACCACCAAAATCAGCAGGTTTTGAACGCCCCTATAATGAACCAGGCAACTTCGAGAATATAATTAGTTGGTACAACGGGTCTATCAACACAATTATTAGCCAGGACCGTAAAGGATCTTCCAACTCATTAACATTAGATTCGTTAGGTATAGATGAAGCTCGGTTTATTAATCATGAAAAATACAAAAACGAAACAGTACCGGCATTAGGTGGATTTCAAGGTTATTTTGCTAAAAGCCCCTGGCAGCATAGCCTC
>JASFZK010000177.1:0-3618 GCA_045267845.1 Bacteroidota bacterium
ATTTTTTGATTCCACTCGATATACAAGTCACCAAGTTGTGTAAACTGTTGTTTTTGCAGTTCGGTTAAGTTGGGGAAATATTTGAATATTATGTCTTGATTCATGGTTGGTAGTATTTATTTGGTTATTTGATTATTTGTACTATTTAGCTTTAATCAATACTGCATTACAGCATTACACCATTGTATCATTGTATCATTGTATCATTAAATAACAAGTTGGTAAAAATATAAAAAATAATAGTCGAGTGCTCATTAAGGATGGCATTGCCAGCGTAAGGGATTGTAGTGGTAGATTGTTGAAACCCCGATGTTGTTATTGTTACAAACGGAGGCGACCACAGGAAGCCACCGTACTGTTTACAATAACACTTTCGGGATGAAACAACTACAAACGAAAAGCCCGACAGCCTGCCGGAATATTTTTGTAGGCAGGGTGAACGCCCAAATAAAAAATAACAATCTGTTAATAACAATGTTTTGTGCAAAAAATCGTTTCAAACATAATTATACCCATTGTGAATCAGCTACTTTTGTTGTTACTAATAATCGCACAATCTTGAGTAAATTTATTAATCTGAAAATCAACTTATTAGTACTGATGGTCATGTTGCTGTCGGCCAGTGGTTTGATGTCGCAAAAGCGCATGACAACTCCTGAGTACATTGAGAAATACAAGGATATTGCCATAAAAAAACAAAAAGAATATAAAATTCCAGCGTCGATTACTCTGGCTCAAGGAATACTCGAATCGGGCAGTGGAAATAGCAGTTTGGCGCGAAAAGCAAATAATCATTTTGGGATAAAATGCCATAAAGGGTGGAAGGGCAAGACTTACACTATGGACGATGATGCTAAAGATGAATGCTTTAGGAAATATAAGAAAGCTGAAGATTCGTACCGTGATCATTCGGAATTTTTGACGCAAAGGGGGCGCTACTCGTTTTTGTTTGAATACAAAACCACCGACTATAAAAAATGGGCTCACGGACTAAAAAAAGCTGGATACGCGACAAACCCCAAGTACCCTCAATTATTGATAAAAATTATTGAAAAGTACAATCTTAATCAATATGACCGCAACCAAAAGCGCAGGCCTAGCAAATCGAAAACCGACAAAACTAAGGTTGATAAATCTACAAGTTATGCCGCGATATCAATCGCCAATTTCAAGCAAGTAGATAGCTGGTCGTCTGGACGAAAGATTTTTAAAAACAATGGTAAAAAACTAATAGTGATAGAGAAAGGTGATACTTTTTATGGTTTGACAGATGAGTTTGAAATTTACACCTGGCAATTTTATAGCAACAACGACCTGAAAAAGAACCACATGCTAAAAATTGGTGAAATAATTTACCTCGAAAAGAAAAAGCGCAAGGCAAATAAAAAGTATGGTTACCATGTTGTTAAAAGTGGTGAAACAATGCACAAGCTTTCGCAATTGTACGGCGTTAGAATAAAGCGCTTGTATAAAATGAATAACCTACCCGATGGGGTGCAGGTTGCTGTTGGAACTAAGGTTAGGTTGAGATAGGGTTTTAATTGTTAATTGTTAATGGGGTTGAAAGTTTGGAAAGTTGAAAGTTTGAAAGTTTGAAAGTTATAAAATTGAGAATTAATTGTTATGAATTACCAAATATGGCTTCAACTTAAAAGTAAGAAATCCGAAATAGAATTACTTCTAAATTTCAATTTTACCAATAAATTTATATAGAAACTGAAAGTTTTGCACTAAAAGAGCATAGCTACCTACTAGCAATGCCATTAATAAAGGCACCTATTACAAATAAAATATGTTAATCATTTGTACACTCCATAGCTAAAATAACTATATTTGTAGTGCTATCCATCAAACTTAATAACCGTTGTACAATTATTTTCTCAAATACACTAAGTTATTTTACCTAGCAATATTTGTTTTAATTGCAAGCTATGGTAGTTCACAAAATATTATCGATAGCCTTAAAATAGAACTTAAAGATTCTAAATCTGTTTATAATGAGATTAATATTTTATTACTTATTGGTACACAATATCTTGATACAAACTCAGATTCAACCTTTACATATATTGATAAAGCTGCCACCAAATTAAAAGAAAATCCAGATCCATTTCTAAGTGGAAGATACCATACAGCATATGGGCTGTACTTAAGAAGTATCAATAAATATACTAACGCTATTACTGAGTACAAAACCTCCATTAGCTATTATACCGAGTTAGACAGCATCTCTTATATTCCTTTTCTTTATAATTATATTGCATCATGTTTTGAAGATTTAATTAAATACGATTCATCTCTTTTTTATTTTCAACTTTCGATGCAATTAACTGATACAGTTAAAAGCCCATCACTTCAAGCTGCAACTTATAATAATATAGCCCTTGTATATAATCAAATTAACCAGCCTGATAAAGCTCTTATCAATTATTTAACTGCATTAACAATATTTCGAAGATTAAATCAGTTTAAACAGGCCGCAATAACATTAAATAATATAGGCGGTGTTAATGCGGATTTGGGTAACACAGAAAAAGCAATAGTTTATTTTGAAGAAGCCATCCAATATAGCAAAGACAGTGATGATATTTACAATTTATGTCTGAGTTATAACAGTATTGGCGTAACATATAAAGATTTATCTGATTATGAAAAGGCCAAATATTATTTGATGGAAGCCTATAGATTAGCAGAGGATGCAGGATTTATAGGATTGGTAGCTCAATCAAGTGCAAATTTAGGTGTGGTGTATGAGCGCACTCTTGAATTTGATTCTGCCATATTATTCTATAACAAATCTTTACTAATATGTAAAGATATTGGAATTATACGCGGTGAGATTATAAACTATACTAACATTGGTGATATTTATATGAAAATAGGGCAATATCATGATGCTGAGACGTATTTATTGAAAGCATTAGAATTATCAAATACTTCTAACATTAACAACTTTCTTATTAACATATACGAGTCAATCTTTGAAACATATAGTTTGTCTGGCAATTGTAAAAAATCTGTTGATTTCCATAATCTATACAATACACTAAGAGATAGCCTTGATATAATTGAAAGAACCAAACAGCTTAATGAACTCCAGACAAAATACGAGACCGAACAGAAGGAACTGGAAAACCAACAGCTGAAAGACAAGAATAAGATAAATGAGTTGACAATATTAAGGCAGCGTATTGTTGTGATTACTACATTATTAGTTGTAGTTTTAACTACTACAATTTTAATATTATTAATAATTGCAAAGGGCAAAAGAAAGAAGAGCCTTGCATTACTCCAAGAAAAGAACAAACAAATTGAGGAGAAATCTCTACAATTAAGAGAGTCGAACGAAACAAAAGACAAACTCTTTTCTATTATTGCACATGACCTTAGAAGCCCATTTACATCACTACTTGGTTTTTCATCACTATTAAATGACGAAGTTGAATCAGGTAACTACAGTAATATTAAATCGTATTCACGAAGTTTATTAAATATCTCAAACAGTACTTACGAGTTAGTTGATAATTTACTTAATTGGTCAAGGTTACAACAAGCAATGATTAAACCCGAAATCACATTAATTTCACTTAACAAACTTGCCAATGACACTATTAGAGC
>JASFZK010000178.1:0-6696 GCA_045267845.1 Bacteroidota bacterium
ACTTATACTTATACCAAATAGCTACGAATTCACGAATGTTTTTTTTTGAAATACACAGTTAGGAAACTTTACTACAGGGTAGCACAAAGTATTGCGCAAAGTTTCGCAAAGGTATATGTTTAATGTTCAGTACATTGCATAACCGTGCATAAAACAGAGTGTAACTAAGTGGTTAATAATTGTCTGGTAAACAGATTGTATAACCTGCTAAATAATTAGGATTAGTTTTTCTTTTAGTAGAGAAATAAAAAAATCCCACCAAGAGATTGTGATGGGATTTGAGGGCTTTTTTAAAGCCTAACCGGATAATTGAGAGATAATTAACTATCAACACCTATTTGTGAAATGTTTATTGTGTTGTTAGAAGCTGTCTAATAGAGTAAATTTAACTTCTACTAGTATATTTTGCCCTGCATATTTTGCAAGATCTATATTTTTCGATTCTTCAATCATTTTTACTACATGATCTTTTAGATGACAGTTTTTACCATTTGCTACATCAACATCTAATGTACCATCTTCCTGAATAACTAAACTCACCATAACACTACACTCAATGTTATTTTCGGAGGCAAAAGCTGGATAATCTATTTCATTTGTTAAAAATTCAGTTACTGCTTTTGAAGCATTTTTTGTAGCTGGTACAGGTTCGTTGGCAAAGGCGGTTGCGGTAATAAAAAAACTTACTACCAAAGTTAAGATTGCGATTCTTGTTTTCATGACTTTAATTTTTTAATTAATATTAAATTTAATGGTTGCGTTTAGTGTTTTGCCAAGACTATGCCAGACTTTGTAAATATCAGAATAACAGAGTTATAGGTCGGTAAAGTCTTAATTTGAGTAAATCAAATTGTTCTGCTATTATACATAATGTGTGCATTATTGAACACCTTGGGGGCGGTTGTAGGGTTGTAAGGTAATTAGGGAAATTAAGGTAATAAGGGAAATAGGGGTATCCAGAATTCAAATTTTCATTACGTGTATGGTAAAGTACATCGCTTTTCTAATTAATTTCGCAGTTTTGAAATTTGTTAATAGAATAATCGATAATTATGGATCTTCCAGAGAGCGAAAAAAAGTCATTAAATTTTATTGAATCAATTATTGAAGAGGACCTGGCCGAAAATAAAAACGATAGCCGTGTACATCTTAGGTTTCCACCTGAGCCAAATGGTTATCTTCACATTGGGCATGCAAAATCTATTTGTTTGAACTTTGGTCTTGCCAAAAAGTACCAAGGGAAGTGTAATCTTAGATTTGATGATACTAATCCCGAAAAGGAAGATGTTGAATATGTTGATTCCATAAAAGAAGATATCGAGTGGCTTGGATTTGAATGGGAAGGCGAACCTCGTTTTGCATCCGATTATTTTGGACAATTGTACGATTGGGCCATTCAATTAATTAAAGATAAAAAAGCTTATGTGGATGAGCAGCCACAGGAGTTAATAAGCGAGCAGCGTGGTGTTCCTACCAGGCCAGGAACTGAAAGCCCTTTTCGTAACAGGCCTATGGAAGAAAGTCTGGATTTATTTGAGCGCATGAAGAATGGTGAGTTTGAAACCGGTGCAATGATATTACGAGCTAAAATTGATATGAGTTCACCAAATATGCACATGCGCGATCCAATTATGTATCGAATATTGCATCAGGAGCATCATCGCACAGGAAACGAGTGGTGTATTTATCCCATGTATGATTGGGCTCATGGCCAATCGGATTATATTGAAGGCATTACCCATTCGGTTTGTACTATTGAGTTTGAAGTTCATCGCCCTTTATATAATTGGGCATTGGATCAAATTACCGAAGGCGATTACCGACCAAGGCAAATTGAGTTTGCACGACTTAATTTGAGCTATACTGTAATGAGTAAAAGAAAAATTATTGAGCTTGTGCAGAATAACGTTGTAAGAGGATGGGACGACCCAAGGATGCCAACAATTTCGGGCTTTCGCAGGCGTGGATATACTCCCGAGTCGATTCGTAATTTTGCTGATCGCATAGGTATTGCCAAACGCAATAATGTTATTGATGTTAGCTTGTTGGAATTTAGTGTACGCGAACATCTTAATCAAATTGCACCACGTGCGATGGCTGTAATTAATCCTGTAAAAGTTATTATTACAAATTATCCCGAAGGTAAAGTTGAGGAACTAGAGCTTAGTAATAATCAAAATAATCCGGATGCTGGTACACGGATAGTGCCTTTTACTCGCGAGGTGTATATTGAGCGTGAAGATTTTATGGAAGACCCTCCGAAAAAGTTTTTCCGTTTAGGACCTGGCCGCGAAGTACGTTTGGTAGGTGCATATATTATTAAGTGCGAAGATTTTAAAAAGGATGCTGATGGTGTTGTTACAGAAATTTATTGTACCTATGATGCTGATACCAAGAGTGGCGGGAGCGGAGCCAAGAGGAAAGTAAAAGGAACAATACATTGGGTATCTGCTGATAAAGCAATTGATGCAGAGGTAAGATTGTACGACAGATTATTTTTAGACGAAGATCCGGCAGGACATAAAAACAAAGATTTTAAAGAGTTTTTAAATCCTGATTCACTAAAAGTTCTTGAAAATTGCAAACTTGAACCATCTTTAGCTGTTGCTAAGCCCGGCGACAAATTTCAATTTCCACGTTTGGGATATTTTTGTGTTGATCCCGATAGTAGCGATGGTAAACTTGTTATTAACCGTACTGTACCTTTGAGGGATAGCTGGGCAAAGAAGAAATAATAACTTGCTTCTGACTTAGGTCTTCATTTCTTATATTTTTTATTCAATTAATACTTACTTTGTAAAAGTGCAGACTAGGTGTTTTGGTAATTAACCTGTGTTGTAATACAACTTATATTTTAATAATGTTGTCATCTTAAAGTCAAAATGTTAGTTTTGCACATCACTCACAACCAAAACCATTCGTAAGATGAGAAAAATATACTTTTTCACTTTAGTTATTGTAGTACTTTTTATTCTTGATTTAGCAGATAACAAGGCAGTTGCTCAGTTTAATCTGATAATTACAAAATGTGCAGATTCGGCAGCTGTTATTGCACTTATTGATTCTGTTTTTCTTGATGGAGTAAATCCTAATCAGTTTAAAAATATTTCATTTACAGGTGATCCTGAAGCAGTTGGATACTTTACCAATGGTTATATTTTTGGATTTTCCAACCCAAGTGGAATTGTTATGGGAACCGGTTTCGTTGAAGATTTTGATGAACCAAATAATTGTTCTAATTATTCTAATGGTAATACTTCAGGAGGAAGCGACCCAGATTTAGTCATTGCTGCCGGAGGATCTATTTTTGATGCTTGTGTAATTGAGTTTGATTTTATGCCTACAGGTGATACTGCTAAATTTAATTATGTTTTTGGGTCTGAAGAGTATCATGAATGGGTTAGTCCAGCCTATAACGATGTTTTTGGATTCTTCTTGAGTGGGCCTGGAATAAATGGCACATATTCAAACGGATCAATTAATATTGCAATTATACCAGGTACTAATCTGCCCGTAAAAATTAGTAACATTAATTGTGGAGATCAAGATAACGCATGTACACCTCCTCCGGGTAGTGGTCCAAATTGTCAATTTTTAAATGATAACACAAATCAAAGTAATGGCTCATTTCAACAAACAACATTAGATGCTTATACTGACGCATTTAGTGCTGGAAACGAAACTGAGTCATGTGGATGGTATCACATAAAGCTTGCTATTGGTGATTATTCAGATCCGACATATGACAGTGGTGTATTCCTCGAAAAGGGCAGTTTTGATCCAGGTTCAATGTCTGGTGCATCTTCATATACTCACCCAACTATTGACTCTATTCTTTATGAGAGCTGTGGAAATAATGATGCAATTGTTTACTTTAGTATTTCAACACCAAGAACTGATCCATTTAAAGTTGGTTATTCAGTTGAAGGAAGCGCAACCAGAGATATTGATTACTTATTATTCGATAGTGGGCATGGAGATACTATTTATATTGCACCAGGAGCCTTATACGATTCTATTATTATTCGTCCGTTTTATGATACAGATGTTGAAGGTATTGAAGATATTCAAATAATTTATAGCCCAGTAATGTGTCCACCCCCTTTTGGTGGACCAGATTATGATACAACATTTGTTTACCTTTCTGATGTACCTGATTTCGCTGATACAAATAAAATCATCCAAACCTATTGTGAAGATGTTGTAACTGTGAGTTTTGACGGAATGCTAAATGGTATACCCCCATATGATTATTTATGGACAGCAGGCGGACAAACAACTTCAACATTGGAATATATCATCTCAGGAACCGATTCAGTATTTTTACATTGTGTAGTAACTGATACGTGTGGATATGATGTTTCGGATACTGCATTTATCATTGTTCCTAACTTAATTACAGATGCAGGTCCAAATAAATCATTGTGTAATCGACCTGATGTACAATTGGATGGTACCTCTCCGGGTGCTCAGGATTTTTTCTGGACATCAAACCCCAATGATCCAACTTTGGCAGGACAGGAAAACGATTCAACACCTATTGTGACTCCCATACAAACTACCGAGTACATATTGTTAGCAACTGATAATTGTACAAACTCCAGTCAGGATACTACAATGGTTGACCTCGACGGTGCAGTTGCAAATGCAAGTGCTAACACTCAAATGTGTTTAACCGATTCTGTTACCCTTTCGTGTAATTTAAGCAGCTTTGGAGAAACATATATATGGATGTCAATACCTGTTGATGCTGGTCTTGCCAGTCAGGCAACAAATCAGATAATAAAAGTGTCACCTCTTACAGATACAAAATATTACGTTAATGTAACCGATGCTTGTAATTATCAGGCAAACGATTCTGTTGAGGTGATTGTGTATAGTCTCCCAACAGCAAATGCTGGTAGTAATGATGAAGTTTGCTTCGGTACATCCTATAATCTTGTGGCAACGGGTGGAGTAAGTTATCAATGGGGTTCTATTCCTGCTGATCCTTCGTTGTTGGTAAATCAACAAGATACCACTGCAAACCCTACCATTACACCTGATACACAAATTAACTACAAATACTATGTTGAAGTAACCAATCAGGTTGGTTGTACAACAACAGATACCATGGAGCTAACTGTTAATTTTGTTCCTGATGTTTCCTTAAGTCCTGATGTAGATATTATATGCTTTGGTGAAACAGTAACAATTACATCAGTTGGCGATGTAGCTGATGATTATGCATGGACTTCAACTCCTAGCGACCCTACAATGGTAGTACTTAGCCCTGGGGTAATTTCTGCCACACCTGAATTCACTACAACTTATTCACTTGTAGCAACCGTTGGCGGAATTAACTGCCCGGCTACTCCAGAACAGGAAATTACAGTAATCCCACAGTTAACTGCAAATTTCGCCATAGTAGACAATAAAATACTTACTTGCGAAAACGAAGCCATTGGTATATACTATACAGGTAATGCCACCGGTAGTGCAAATTACACATGGGATTTTGATGCTGAAGCAATAATAAATTCGGGATCAGGGTTTGCTACTGACCCATACAGTGTTCAATGGACAACAGAAGGTCCTAAAACCATAAGTTTATATTTGGATGAAAATGGTTGCCCAAGCGATACTACTCAAATAGATGTTACAGTATTTTCAATGCCTCTTCCCGATTTTTCTGCCATCCCCGAAAATGGTTGTGCAGAGCTTGAGGTAAGCTTCACTAACCTTTCATCTAAACTTGATGACCCAACATATACTTGGACCATAGATGGAACAATGATAAGTGATTTTGAAACAACTTACACTTTTACTAATCCAGGTACATATACTGTTTCGTTAGCTACAACAAATCAAAGTATTTGTTCGCGTATGGAAACCAAGTTGAATCATATTACTGTGTTTGAAGTACCCTCAGCATTTTTTGAAGCCGACCCACCAGAAACCATTATTGATGACGGTATTATTAATTTTATTAATAATTCAACAAGTCAGGATATAATGACCTATAAGTGGGACTTTGATGATGGTGATTCATCTTCAATGGAAAACCCCGAACATAAATATGATACTGAAGGAGTTTATATTGTGTGGCTTACTGCAACAACATTAAATGGCTGCGAAAACAAATTTAGTTCAGAGGTTATTGTTCATCCTGATTTTTCTGTTTATCCACCAAATGCATTTACCCCAAATGGCGATGGCGAAAACGATGTGTTTTATGTTAAAGGTACGGGAGTAAGTGAATATGTAATTCGCATATTCTCACGATGGGGTGAGCTAGTTTATGAGTCGGCTAAAATTGAAGATAGTTGGGACGGAACATACAAAGGTAGTTTGGTTAGTGCCGGAGCTTACGCATATACCATCAATTATCGTAGCATGTTAAACAAGGAATATACTATAACGGGTACTGTTACAGTTATAAGGTAGTTAGCGTTCATTGCATAAAAAGAAAAGAGTGGTTTCAGCGTAACAATAATTGTTGTTTTCAGAAAGACCATTTAAATAAGTAGAAGTAATAAATTTTAAATTAACATGTTCTTTAAAAAACTAAAAAAATGATTATGAAGAATCTAATTTTATTTTCAATTTTATTTTCAATTTTTTTTTCTTCCTGTGCCAAAGATAATAATGAAGACCAAAATCAACCGGAAACATTAGAAGGAACAACATGGCACAGTGCTACATTTGAAGGAGAAA
>JASFZK010000179.1:0-4544 GCA_045267845.1 Bacteroidota bacterium
TGATGTTAAAAATAGCATTGCAATAAAACCCAAGAATGAAATAACTGTCATTAATAAAAATGCATAAAACTTTTGCAACCACCAAGGCCATGTTTTTATGCGATGATAACTTTGGTTAAACCCCTCAAGTACAGCGTCAACACCGTTGGTAGCAAAATATACCGCCATTAAAAAACCCAATGATAACAGTCCGCCTTTTGGTCTACTTATAATTTCTACAATAGTGGACTTAACCATCGAATAAATATTTGATGGGATAATATCATCCATTAAATCCAATAATGTATTTTGGAAATCACTTGATGTTACGTATGGTATTAAAGTGAATAGAAAAAGTATTAGGGGAATTAATGCCAGAAAAAAATTGTACGCAATTGCTGATGCACGATAAGTTAACACACCCTTAAACAGCCCACGCATGAAAAATACAAGTACATCATAAAGAGGCATTCCATCAAAACCCGGGAGAACAATAAAGCTCAATTTCCGACTAATATTACTACCTAATTTATTAAGAGTAATACTTAAGTATCTGGCTAGTTTTCTCATTTAGTAAAAACTAATTATCATAAGTTATGATAGTTTTTAAACTCAAATCGAGACTGCTAATTTGATGAGTGAGAGCCCCTACCGAAATAAAATCAACACCAGTTTCGGCATATTGCCTGATATTACTCATGGTAATACCACCAGATGCTTCTGTTTCAAACTTTCTATCAATCAAATCAACCGCTTTTTTAAGATTATCAGGTGAAAAATTATCAAGCATTATGCGATCTACACCACCTAAATTGATAACCTCATTGAGCTCATCAAAATCTCTTACTTCAATCTCTACTTTAAGTTTTTTACCTTTTTCTTTTAGGTAACTATTAGTTGAACTTATTGCATTTTCGATACCACCTGCAAAATCAACATGGTTATCTTTAATCATAATCATATCGTACAAGCCAAACCTGTGGTTAGTTCCCCCTCCTATTCGAACAGCAAGTTTTTCAACAACTCTGTTGTAAGGAGTTGTTTTTCTTGTATCGAGCAATTTGGTATCCAAATCTTTAATTAAATCACATACTTTGTGCGTAAAAGTAGCAATACCGCTCATACGCTGAATAAAGTTAAGTGCGGTTCGCTCGGCAGACAATAATGATTGTGAGCTACCTTCAACCGTGAGTATTCTATCTCCAGGTGCTATGGAAGAGCCATCTCGTATGAATATTACAACATTTAGGTTCGCATCCAACTGTTTAAAAACCATTGATGCAACCTCAACTCCTGCAACTATTCCATAATCCTTAGCAAGTAATTCAACCTTACCTTTTGCGCTAGAAGGAATGGTAGCCAACGAAGTATGGTCACCATCACCCAAGTCTTCTTCGAAAGCATTACTAATTAATTTAGTAATTGCCTCCCTTTCCATATCTGTCATTTCAACCTACTTTTATCGTCGTCAAAAGTAATAAATTTAATAATGGTTGAAAAAAAATTATTTATGGCAACTATAGTTTTTATACCTTTGAAAAAAATTATTGATGAACATTACACAAACTATTTCGACTTTAATTTGGGTTTCAATTGTATTTGGACTGCTGGCATCTTGCGATGAGCATGCAAAAAAGGATGGTGAAAATTTTACGGAAAATCTTAGTTCATTTAATAATACCATGGACAAACTTGATAGCACGCTTAATTTAATGGATAGCATGCAAATAAAAATTGACAAAATTGAACAGGATAGAAATAATGGCATTATTACCGACGAAGAAGCAATCACAAAACTTAACAACCTAAATAACACTCTTGGCAGACAAATTGCACATTCATCAAATATCAACCCTGTTACAGGTATTCCATCGTGGGCAAAACAATTGGGATTGACCGCACCAGCAAATATGGTTTTTGATTCGGATTTTAGTCAGTCCACCTCTGAAAACAATGCAGATGAAGGATTTAACTCTATAATATTAGTTTATAACGGTAGTTATGCAGAGGCAATTAAGCAAGCAGGTATTATTGCACAGATGGCAAATATTCCCATGAGCCAAGATTATAAAGACGCGTTAACCCTTTCTCAGGAATATGATATTGAAACCATCAAGGGCGCATCATACATTAATTTTGAATTTGGATCAAAAAACAACCCCAGATATAACATTTCCATTACTGTTGATGATAAGGGTGTACTAACTATTAACGCAACTGATACTCAGGCATTGATGAATCAGTTAAATGTAGAGTAATCTTTTGTGGTAATAGTGGCTCTAAGACAACGTCAATAACTGCGTTAAACTTGTATTTAGAACCTGTTATCCCGATGATACTATCTGGACTCCTTACTCTAAACACTTCCACAAGCCTTGTTCTTGACGCCTTCTTAAAACCATTTAAAAAAACATGGAGTTTTCTTAGATGCCTATTTATAAATAGGCGTAAGATTAGTTATTACTTTCTTATATGATTTACAATCTTCAGAATCACAAGATAAACTAGTACTTTTATTTGTGTGATTTTGTTGCCACAAATGCACGAATTTATTTTCTTTGTTAACGGAATATTGAAAAGAATAGCACGAATTTAGGAAAACCCTTTAGGTTTTCTTATTTATGAAATCATAATTTTGCGTTTTAAAAAAATATATTCATGCATTCGTGGCTTTTTAATAAGTCTAAGTTTATCATGTTCAGAAATATTACTCATGGTATTTCTTCCAATAACTTTATTTACTTTTGCATCCAATTATAATACTGATTCAAATTGAAAAATAAAATTGTAACACATCCAGGGACTATTAAAAAAATTGAACTTTATAAAGTTGAAGTTGCAATTATGGTTACATCTGGATGTGCATCATGCGAAGTAAAAGGGGCATGTACTGTTAGCGAAGTTGAAGAAAAGGTTGTGATGGTTTCTATGCAAAAAACCAGTCAGTACAAAGTAGGACAACTTATTACCATCGAAATGAGTCAATCACTCGGAACATGGGCAGTTCTTTTGGGTTATGTTTTTCCGTTTATGGTATTATTATTAGGATTAATATTATTTATTAACATTGGGTTAGACCAAGGATTGGCCGGAGTTTTTTCGTTGGCATTATTAGTCCCTTATTATGCGGTACTATACCTACTTCGTAATTATTTAAGCACACGTTTTACCTATAATATAAGGTCGTAAGCCATTTTAAAATAGAAGCTATATAAATTGATTGAAATACATAATTTATAATTATTCTACACAAACCAATGAATTAGCTTACAATCAGTTTCTTACATGACATTAATGTATTAACTGCTAATTAACTACTTACTAACACGCTGATTACTCGTAAATTACAATTACCTCCAATTACAGTGTGTTTTTAAGGTGGTTTATCTAAATATTATACTTTTGTATTTTTTGAAAATAGAACTACTTACAAAAACGAATTGCGGTGGATAATATAATAATAATTGCAATTATTGCACTTGGTGGACTTGGTTTAATAGCAGCCATTATCTTGTATTTTATTGCAAATAAATTTAAGGTATTTGAAGACCCTAAAATCGATGAAGTTGAAGAAGCTTTACCTTCTGCCAACTGTGGAGGTTGTGGTTTTCCGGGTTGTAGGGCTTATGCCGAAGCAACGGTAAAGTCGGCCAAAGAGAATGGAAATCTTGATGGATTAAATTGCCCTGTTGGCGGAAACGATGTTGGTCAGTTAGTTGGGAAAATTCTTGGTCTTGAAGTTGAAGCAAAGGAGCCGTTGATTGCTGTAATAAGATGTAATGGTTCTCATACGAATACTCCAAGTAAAGTAAAATACGAAGGTGCTACTTCATGTTCTTTTGCTCATGGTCTATACGGTGGCGAAGGCGGATGTCAATTTAGTTGCTTGGGACTTGGTGATTGCGTTGACGTTTGTGATTTTGATGCCATTCACATGAATCCAGAAACAGGGCTTCCTGTGGTAAATGATAAATGTACAGCCTGCGGCGCTTGTGTTATTGCTTGCCCTAGGGATATTATCGAACTCAGAAAACGTGGCCCAAAAGAGAAACGTATATTTGTTTCATGTGTAAACATGGAGAAGGGTGCTCCTGCCAAGAAAAACTGTTCAGTTGCATGTATTGGTTGTGGAAAATGTGACAAAGTCTGTAATTTTGATGCAATAACCATAACAAGCTTTTTGGCATATATCAATTTTGATAATTGTACACTTTGCAGAAAATGTGTTGAAGTTTGTCCTACAAACGCAATACATGAAATAAATTTCAGGCCTCGGAAACCAAAAGCCGAAAAACCGAAAATTGTAGCAGCTGCTCCTGATAATTCCGTCACAAGAAAACCTGTGGTTGAAACTAAGATTAATCCAAGTGAGATTAAAGTCGCAGACGCAGATAAAAATGCTGGTAAGGAAACTGTAAAAAGTGAAAAGCCAGTAGATAAAAACGATAACAAAGAATAAATCCGATAAAATGGGAATATTACGAACATTTGCATTAGGAGGAATTCATCCCGCAGAGGATAAATTATCCTCAAATGCACCAATAGAAACCATCCCGGTTCCCAAA
>JASFZK010000180.1:0-9431 GCA_045267845.1 Bacteroidota bacterium
TGAATCACTTACAGCAATATTTTTATTTATGTTCATAACATATGTAATTTAGTTTAAAAGTAAATCTTTTTGGAGAATAACTTACGAAGTTAAGATTAAATTATCCTCTTTTGATTTTTTAACAATACTTTAGATTGCAATAATACTACCAACGCTTAACGCAGATGTTATGATATTTAATATTTTTTGTATAAGATTTTAATATTGAACAATATTTTGTATTGAAACTGTGACCCTGCGGCCACGATTGAAATGGTAGCTTGTTGAAATGCAACTGATTTTATGTTAGTGAGCGGAGGCTGATGCAAGGAAGCCCACGCATCGCTTACAATAAAACAGTTGGCTTGAGACAACTACAAATGTAAAGCGTGAAAAGCCGCCCAAATTAAAGTTAATTAAATTGGAAGGTGAAGTAGTCGATTTTTTGTAATTTTACCAGATAGGTGTGAATAAATATTTGGAGATATTGATTAAATGAGGCTTATACTAGTAATATTTATTTTGATGATGTCGATTTTTGTTGAAGCTCAGCACGGTACTAACCGCGTTATTGTTGAGTTTGAACATGACAATGACATTTTTTTTATTAGAGATAGGTATTATACCAGTGGGATTACGCTGAAGCTTTATGCGCCGTTTGTTGAAAAATCACCCATTAATAAAATTTTGTTACCAAGTGATGATAATGAAATTACATATTATGCTTTGAGTTTTACACACCATATGTACACGCCTGAGGCAACGGTAACTCCAGTAATTCAATATGCTGACCATCCTTATGCTACGTATATATTGTTTGGAAATAGTTGTATTTCGTTTAATCCAAAAAAACGAATGAAGAAGACTTCGATGTTAGAATTGGGCTGGATTGGTCCGGCAGTCGGTGGCGAATTTATGCAAAACAAGCTACACGAAAACATATCGATTGCAATACCATCGGAGGGATGGCATAATCAAGTAAAAAATGATTTCTGTTTGCAATATTCGGCCGTAATTGAAAAAGGATTGCTAAATATTAACTGGCTTGAATTAAATGGGTTTGTTGGTGGCAAATTGGGTGTTCCGCATACTGAGGCTAATATTGGCAGCTATATGCGAGTTGGATTTTTTACTGATTATTTTGAGGGAATGGCAGTTGATGTGTCGTCAAACTTCCAAGCATGGCTATACTGTAGTGGTTCGGTGTTTTTGGTAAATTATAATGCTGCTTTGCAAGGTGGTACTTACGACCAAGGAAGTGTTCATACCATAACTTTTATTAATAATTCGGTATTTAGCGCCAGGTTTGGTGGAGTAGTGCAGTATAAACGATTAAGTTTTGAATACGGTATGGAAGTGCGTACACCTGAATTTCCTATGGCATTTTGGCACCGATGGGGGCATATTGATATTGCTTTGGCTTTCTAAACCAATCCTACAAATACAGCAAAATAATTAAGCTCATTGTGAAATTTAATTGTTATAAAAACTTGCCATGTGGATAATGTTAAAGATATTTGCAAAATTAAATACATACCATGAAGCGAATAAATAAAAGCAAACCTGAAGGGACTTCCAAAAGAAGAGCAAGAAAAATTTATAAAGAATCACGTCAATCAAAGCGAACAAACGTTGGGAAAGATTCAGATTCTGCTGATAAAATTAAATCAATAAGGTTAAATAAATTTATAGCTGATGCAGGTATTTGTTCGCGTCGTGAAGCTGATAAGCTGATTGATAGTGGAAAAATACGCCTTAATGGTAAGTTGGTTACTGAGCTTGGTACAAAGGTAAATCCGGGTGACTTGGTTGTTTATAATGGTAAAATATTAAAAAGTGAAAGGCTAAGATATTTATTGCTTAATAAGCCGAAGGGGTTTATTGCAACTTCGGATGATCCACAAAATAGGCGTACTGTAATGAATTTGGTTGAGAATGCATGTGATGAGAGGATTTACTCGGTAGGCAGGCTAGATAGAAATACAACGGGGTTATTACTATTTACCAATGATGGTGAATTAACAACTCGCTTAACGCATCCAAAACATGGTGTTAAAAAATTATATCATGTTGTACTTGACAAACCCTTGTCGAAAAATGATTTAATGAAAATAATAGAAGGGGTTGAACTGGAAGATGGGAATATTAGTCCGGATGAAATAAACTGGGTAACCGATGAAGTTGATAAAAGACATGTTGGAATTGAGTTGCACTCTGGAAAAAATAGAATTGTACGTCGGTTATTCGAACATGTAGGTTATGAAGTTATAAAGCTTGACAGAGTTATTTTCGCTGGTCTCACAAAAAAAGATTTGCCTAGGGGGAAATGGAGATTTCTTGATGAAAAAGAGGTGAATATATTGAAGATGATATAATTGCTATTGAAAGGTAGAGTTGCTTTTGTAGTAGGTAATTTGGCATAAAAATTATCTGGCCATACGATGTGCTCACAGTTTTTTCATATATTTGATGTTTCCTAACTAAAAAATTACAAAATTATGGATAACGAAATACCAAATTTAGATGATGTTGGAACAGGATCGTGGCTATTTATATTAATAGTAATAGTTTTTTACTTATATACTTTTTGGCGTATTTTTGAAAAAGCTGGAAAGCCTGGTTGGGCTGTACTGATTCCTATTTATAACACTTTGGTAATGTTGAAAATTGTTGGTAAGCCGTGGTGGTGGATTTTATTAATGCTATTTCTAATCCCTCCCATTGGCACATTGATTTTTGGCATTTGGATGATAAATCTATTATCATTAAGTTTTGGTAAAGGTGTTGGTTTTACTTTAGGACTTATCTTCCTTAGTTTTATATTCTATCCAGTTCTTGCATTTAGTAATGCTGAGTACCAAGGCCCGGCTGGTAAATAACTAGCTCAATTGAGCTAGTTTATAGTGTTAATCTTGTTTTTTTAATTCTCTTGTGCTTGTATCGCTGTAATTACCACAGTATTCACAATATCGGCAACTAAGCAACCCCGACTTAAATCGTTAACAGGTTTATTTAAACCTTGTAATACAGGTCCTATGGCAAGAGCGCTTGCTGAACGCTGAACCGCTTTATACGTAATATTTCCGGAATTTAAATCTGGGAAAATAAATATGGTTGCTTTTCCGGCAACTTCGCTATTGGGCATTTTTGTATTGGCAACAAATGGGTCGATTGCGGCATCGTATTGAATAGGTCCTTCACATTTAAGCTCAGGTCGACGTTGACGAATAATTTCAGTGGCTTCTTTTACTTTTTCAACTTCTACACCCTTGCCTGAATTTCCTGTTGAATAAGAGAGCATGGCAATACGTGGCTCAATACCAAACATATGGGCTGTTTGTGCAGTACTTATTGCAATATCTGCTAATTGTTCGGCATTGGGATTTGGGTTTACAGCACAATCCCCGTAAACCAATACGCGATCTTTTAAGCACATAAAAAACGAGCTTGATACAATTGAAATTCCAGGTTTTGTTTTTATAAATTCAAATGCAGGCCTTATGGTATGCTGCGTGGTGTTAACAGCTCCTGAAACCATACCATCGGCATGGCCTTTGTGAACCATCATTGTACCAAAGTAGCTCACATCCCTCATGGTTTCAATGGCTGTCTCCATCGAAATACCTTTATGCTTACGCAATTTATAATACTCTGCAGCATATTCTTCAGTAAAGCTATTATTTGTCGGATTAATTATAGAGACTCCTTCAAGACTAATTTTTAACGCATCAGCTCTGCTTGTAACCCTTTCTTGATCACCAAGAATAGTAATATCTACTATTTTCTTTTTTAAGAGCAGGCTGGCAGCACGTAAAATTCTATCGTCACTACCTTCGGGTAGTACTATGTGTTTACGATTTTGTTTAGCCCTCTTAAATAATACGTATTCAAACATAATTGGAGTGATAACCTGTGGATTAGCATTAAAAATTTTATCTGCTAATTCAATGGCATTGACATTGCTCATAAAAAGATCGAGATGGTCAATTGGTTGTTTTTCAGATTCTGGAATTATATACCCTAGTTCGTTATCTGGAATTATATCTTTCAAAATTTGCTTAATTGACGCAACTTCATCACTTACCACGCGGTTAACAATCATACCTAATTGCATACATTTTTCGCGTTGCAGTACCTGTTTCATAATTTGAATGGACTCAGTAATCTGAGAAATACTTTTGTCCAAACCACTAAAAACAGAAATAATTGGGCACCCCAAATTGTTAGCTACATCCAAATTAAATCCAAACTCATATGTACTTAAGTGACTCAGGTAGTCAGTTCCTTCAACCAGGATAAAGTCGCATTTTTTCTCAAGTGATTTGTATTTTTCAAGAATGGCCGAATACATTCCATCTATATTGCCAGTTTGGTGAAAACTTAACATTTCATTATTTGTTACGCCATACATTTCCTCATAACTTAGGTTGAGGTTGAAA
Source organism: Bacteroidota bacterium (assembly GCA_045267845.1). GTDB lineage: Bacteria > Bacteroidota > Bacteroidia > Bacteroidales > F082. The sequence continues at coordinate 4,419 of JASFZK010000180.1, forward strand.
CGTGTTGAAATTATTTCAATGTTGTGGTCCATAATATCGCCTGAGTAAACCACTGGGCGGAAGAAACCAATTTTATTTATTTTCTTGGAAAGGATATTCATTATGCCCATGATCATCATTGATTTTCCTGTACCTGCTTCTGCTGCTGCAATATATAGATTTTTTGACATTTTATTTAATAAGGTTTTTCAAAATGCAAAAGTATAATGAAAATCATTATGAATTATAGTGGAAACCTTCTAAATTAGGTTGTGCCTAAATGCGTAATTTAGTATTACTTTTTTATCAATATTAAAAATATTTTTTACTTTTGAAATTCTCAACATATGCTTATGCAGAATTATTATACTTTAATTGAAGTTTCGAATAGGAAAAATAGTAAAGAGTTTCTGAAATTCCCATCAACTCTTTACAAAAATGACCAGAATTGGATTCGGCCATTGGATGAAGATATTGAGAATGTTTTTAATCCAAAAAAGAATAAATTTTTCAGAAGCGGGAGTGCCATAAGATGGATTGTGAAAAATCATGAAAATATGGTTGTTGGAAGAATTGCGGCATTCTACAGAGAAAAAAAAACAGATAAGGAAAATCAACCCACTGGAGGATGTGGTTTTTTTGATTGCATTAATGATAATAAAGTTTCACGTATGCTTTTTGATGCTTCAAAAAGTTGGCTTGAAAACAATGGTATGGAAGCCATGGACGGACCAATAAATTTTGGGTCACGCGAAAATTTTTGGGGATGTTTATCAGAAGGTTTCTATGAACCAATATATAAGATGCCTTATAATCACAAGTATTACAATGAGCTTTTTGAAGATTATGGATTTCAAAATTATTTCAACCAGTTTACTTTTCATGTACCTCTTACAACTGGCACGCTTGATCCAATCATAATCGAAAAGGCAACCAAAATCAGAAAAGATCCTACCATAACATTTGGATTCTATGATAAAAAAAATCCATCAAAAGCTGCCAATGATTTTGTTAAAATATTCAATGCGGCATGGGCTAGTTTTCCGGGAGTTAAACCTCTAACTCTTTCACAGGCAAGTGCAATATTTAAATCGATGAAGCAAATACTTGATCCTAAGTTATTAATATTTGCCTATCACAACGGTGAGCCCATTGCATTTTTTATTATGATTCCCGATTTATATCAAATAATGAGAAAATTCAATGGAAATTTCAATTTGGTGAATAAGCTAAGATTACTTTTTGATCTTAAAATTAGAAAAGTATGCACTAGGGCTGTGGGTATGATATTTGGAGTTATTCCTGAGTTTCAGGGTAGGGGAGTTGCCGAAGGCATGATTGTGTTTTTTGAAGATGAAGTATCTGAAGGTGTCAACTATAAAGATCTTGAAATGAATTGGATTGGTGATTTTAATCCTAAAATGATTAGACTCGTTAAGCAAATAGGAGGAAAGGTTAGAAAAACTCATATTACTTATCGCTATCTTTTTGATAGGAGTAAGGAGTTTGAACGGGCTAAGGTTGTATAAACGTCAATGTTTAATTTAGGGAAGAACGCTAATTTGTTAAAATGAGATATTGATAATTGTTCAACTGAATAAATGATCCAAGTTCTATCACATCATTTGTTAGAGCATTTTTCCAATTTGTATTTTGTAATTCACTTGGGAGTATAAAATTAATTTGATTATCTCTAATATTATCAATAATAACTAATTCTTTATCATTTAAGGTTTTCTTAAAACAAATAACGTTTGAATTTGTGTAGTTTGTATTACTACCTTGCTTTGATACTTCTGACTGGGCATAAAAACTCATTATTTTTTGATATTCTTGTAGCATTTCAGGGTTCTCATTCCAGTTGATGGGTGAGTTAGAAAAAAATGGAACTGTATTAACTCTTCCGACCTCTTGACCAGTATAAAATAATAGAACACCACCCATAAATATGGAGGTGATGGAAGCAGCTAAGGCACCTTCTTTGCCATTAAATAATACCATAGGAGTATTATCCCAGGCAGATTCATCGTGGTTGGTTGTGAAACGTAGTTTATGTTTCCCTTCAGGTATATTACTATATTCGTTAATTTGAGTTTGAAACAAATTACTCGCGGATTGCCCACTAAAAACGCTTTTAATTGTACCGTAAAAATCCCAGCCATAATTTAAATCAAACCCTACATTAAAATGGTCGGATCTGTTACCTTCCGCTAAGAGTATATAGCTTCTATTGGGTATTGATTTTAGGGTATCAAGTGCTTGTTTCCAAAAATCGGCTGGTACTCCATCGGCATAATCACAACGATAGCCATCAATATTTGCTTCTATGGCCCAGTACTTCATTGCAGCAATCATTGATTGACGCATTTCATTATTGTCATAATTAAGATCAGCCACATCTAGCCAGTTGGTTCCTGGTGGATGAATAATATTACCTGATGCATCTTGCGTATACCAACTTGTATTATTTATCCAACTATTATCCCACGCAGTATGGTTGGCAACCCAATCCATTATCACTGCCATATCTCTTTTGTGAGCCTCATCAGTTAGTTTTCTCAAATCTTCAAGAGTACCATATTCGGAACTTACCGATAGATAGTCTTTTATTGAATAGGGAGAGTTAACCGAATTTATTTCACCTATAGGATGAATTGGCATTAACCAAATAACATTTATTTTCAGTTCCTTTAGTTTGTCTAGCCTATTAATAATACCTTGTAAATTACCATTTGTACTAAATGCCCTTAAATTAATTTCGTACATCACAATATCTTCAGTGGTAGGGATATTTTCAAATGGTTCACCGTATTGAGTATTTGTTGGAGGATTATTTCCAGGGTCTATGGTAGTTGTATCATCATTCTTATTGCATGAATAAGAAATAGAAAGAATTAAAATAAGAAAAGCAGTGCTAAAATTAAATCGCATAATAATAATAATATGTTGCGAAAATAATTCATTAATTGTTAAAGTACAAACGGCAATAATTTAAAGTAATCTATTTTCTGTATTTTATAATTATCTTACAATTAGGCTAATTAATAAAAAAAAGATTAGTTTTACAGCTAGAAGTATTATTATTTATCCATAGTACCCTAATTAATAATAAACTCTTTTTAGTAATGGAAACCTGTCATGAATATTTTGGATGCAACACAACCGACTGCATAATTTATTCAAAAGTGGATATTAAAAAATGTTGGGAAGTTAAAGGAACATCATGTAACCATGAATCGCTTGAAAAATTAATAAACCTTAAAGGATATAGTAAAATGGTAATTTGTCGAAATTGTCTTTACTATAAGTATGCAAACAATTAGTTTGTGGTAGCCATAGACTGGGGGAGTGGTCAGAAGGGTTCAATAATTGACCTTGTCATGATTTTAAATAATACAGATGTTTCTGGCGCACTTGATATACTGGGCAATCATAATCATAAGCTAATAGATTCTAGCCATTTTTCTTTTAAAAAGCAATATATTAAATCGATTGATAAAATAGACGACTATCAGTTTGGAAATATTAAAGAGTACAGACTAATAAAATACTTGTCAAATAGATTTATCGAAGAAGAAGTTTGGAAAAATTGTTCGCATCTTTTTGAGTGTTCATACTCCGATCCACGTAATACTTCTAATGGAAGAAGGTTCTATAATTTGGCATGGAAAAATGATAGTGGTGGATATGAACTTAATAATCACAACTTCAAAAGCTGTTGGTATAAAAAGGATATCACAACAATCCCAGGTGATGAGAGCGAATTAAATATATTTGAAGGATTTTTTGATTTTTTAAGTGCTTTAACTTATTTTGAAGTTGAGGAGTTAAAGGGCACAGTTATTATATTGAATTCAGTAAGTCTAGTACATAAAATAGTACCAAAACTAATTTCATTTCCTGTTGTAAACTCATTCTTAGATAATGATTCACCTGGAAAACAAGCTTTTTGTGAAATTACTAAAACCAACCAAGCGATAATTAATCAATCACAGATAATTTACCCGACGTATAATGATTTCAACGACTTCATTGTTGATCAATAACAAAAACCAATAATGTATTTGAGACCCAACCCTGATATCTTTCTGCAAACCCAAGGTCTGAGCTCATCTTCAGTTCACTATAGTATATGTTGATTTTTAAGGGTGGTTTGAGGTAATTAATCATAAACCAGTCCAATTACTTATCGCAAACCTTTTAAAACCTTTCGAACACGTTAAAGATCAATATCGACCATATCGCAGACCTATTTAAACCCTTAGAACACCTTGCAGACCAATATAGACTTGCTTGCTGAAAAGCTATTAAAAGAGATGCTATGGGGTAAAATAGCTCTTTTGGTTTTTTGGGTTTGCTTGAGTGTCGGCAAAAACCAAATGTGCTATTTGTGCGGTTTGCTCTTTTTTGGCATTACCCCCAACGATTTGCAAATATGCCCCGTAGCCGTTGCTCTGAAGGATTTTTATTGATTACTCGTATGTTTATTTTACTACTCATTTTTCTTAATAACTGCTAACCGGCTATGGGATATGATTTGCTGTTGGTGGTTCGTTTTTCTTTTTTCTATTTGATGTTAAATAATTGAGTTTTGAATTATTCAAAATTTACGCTATTCCGAACTTACTACATTTGAGGCATGAATATGGACTATTTGCCACCCAACATCGTTCTTCGCAAGAACAATGGTTCTTCTTGAAAGCGATTTACCATGATCTAAGTGAAAGGTTACAATTGCTGCATTGTTGAGCATTGTAATTTTTAAATCTTTAGGCTCAAGTTGCATAAAAGGCGGTTGTACTCCACTTTCTCGTATGCCGTTTATCACTTGTTTCATTTGAGGGTCAAGCCCATTTATTCGTCTATAATTAGCATTATCAATTGGTGTTGTTATATCATTAGACATTATCGTTCTTGGAAAAATATATGCGTCATTAGTCATTAAAGCCTCCATTGTTTCAAAATCTCCATTTTCAAAAGCGCGAAGAAATTTGTCGAGTGCAGCCATTACTTCTTTTTCCTCATCTACGCTTT
>JASFZK010000181.1:0-3855 GCA_045267845.1 Bacteroidota bacterium
ATTTTCTCTCGCATCTTTAATATTCATGCAGAAAACACAGTTGTTGCAAATTGTGGTGGTTATAACTTAGCATTTACAGGTGGTGGTGACTACGATTTTGTCCAATCAACCATAGCTGGATATTGGCCATATTCAGTTCGTAACACACCCGCAATTTTTATTAATAACTATTTATTAGATACAATGGATCAGCCTTTATCATATCCAATTAATTTTAGGTTTGATAATAGTATCCTTTACGGATATAATGCAAATGAACTTGAAACCGATATGGATGGTGGAGCCGATTCACTATATTATTTTACTAACAGCATGCTTAAAACAACTCTTGATGTTAGCAATCCCGATTTCTACATAAACATCCTAAATAATGAAGATCCTCTTTTTCTTAACCCTCAGGAAAATGATTATCGCATTGATTCACTTTCTCCGGCAGTTGCAAGGGCAAATGAAGCAATTGCGGCCACTGTTCCCAGAGATATATTAGATAATTCTCGATTACCAATACCTGATATTGGGGCATATCAATTTGTACCAGGTCAGGCTGAAGGTAAGAAAAGTTTATTACACCCCATACCACCTGTTTTAAATCTCAACAAACTCATTATTAATAAAAAAGGGAGATACCCAAAGTTAAATGGGAAAAAGTAATGCTGAAAATAGCCACAACTTATTATAATGGATATACAAAAAATAGCCAGTAATTTTCTGGTTCCGGGTACTTACCTGAGTGCAAATCCAATTGGAAGTGGACATATTAATGAAACATATATTACTAGTTTTAATAACAATGGTGTAGTTGTTAGATATATCCTCAGAAAAATAAACAAATTCGTTTTCAATAATCCCAAAGTAGTTATTAAAAATAGCGTGAATATTTCTGCACATATTAGGCAGAAGCTCATCAATCAGGGTGTTACCGATGTAGAAAGAAGAACCATGACTTTTTTCGTAACTCACGAAAACAAGTATTATCACAAAGATCAGAATGGGGATTATTGGTGTATGATATTATTTTTTGAAGATGCTTACACAATTGATTTTGTACAAACAAAAGAACAATCATACAAGTCTGCGAAGGCATTTGGAAATTTCCAAAGACTAATAATTGATGCTAATGTATCTGATTACCAAGAAACTATTCCTGATTTTCATAATCTACCAAAACGAATTGAAGCATTTGATATTGCTGTTGAAAAGAATCCAATTAATAGGCTCCAAAATATCAATAATGAACTAATTGCCATTAACAATAACAGAGTACTTGGAAGAGAATATACAGGCCTTATGAGTAAGAACTTGCCAGTTAGGTTAACGCATAACGATACTAAAATCAACAATGTTATGCTAGATAAAAAAACTGATGAAGGGTTATGTGTTATTGATCTTGATACAGTTATGCCAGGTACAATCCTGAATGATTTTGGCGATATGGTGCGAACATCTACGTGTACTGTTGCCGAAGATGAAAAAAACATATCAAAAGTTCACATACAGCTTGACATATTTGAGGCAATGACAAAAGGGTATCTTGAACCATTAACTGGGATAATCTCAAAACTTGAAATAAGGAATCTTGTTTTTGGAGCCAAATTAATCGTATTTGAGCAGGCCATAAGATTTTTAACCGATTATTTACTTGGTGACAAATATTACTCAACATTGTACAATGACCATAATCTAGTTAGGGCACAAAACCAATTCGCTTTATTAAAAAGCATCCAGAGAAATGAAGCGGGAATGAAAGAAATTGTAAAAAAATATGCTTAATTGTCATAATTTGAATTTTTGTCTTTCATTAAGATACTATATCTTTGCAGCCGTAAAACACATGTGTGTTTAAGCTTGGCAAAATTATTTGTTATACCATTTAAAAGTAACTAATAAAAAACTGTATGGTTATTGGCATTGGAGGTATTAGTAATGCAGGTAAATCTAGCTTGGCGCGAAGAGTCAAGAGTTATTACTCCTCAAAAAAGGTAATAATCCTTTGTCAGGATGATTATGCTTTTCCCAATAATAAAATACCCTTAATAAGAGATCATATTGATTGGGAATGTCCCGAATCTATTGACTTCAATCTTTACGAAAAAGTAGTTATTGATGCTATTGAAGAATATGATATTGTTATTGCAGAAGGTATATTTGCTTTCCATAAAGATAGCACAACTAAGCTTTTTAATAAAAATATATTTCTAACTCTAGATCGGAGATTCTTTTTCATGAGAAAAAATACAGACTTGAGATGGGGAAAAGAACCTGATTGGTATATTGAACATATTTGGAATAATCATAACATGTATTGCAAGCAAAATATTCCAAAAGATACCCTGATAATGAGAGCAGGAAGGACAATTAGCCTTGATAATGTTATAGAATTTGTTGAGACTGATATTGAGGTTGGTTAAAGTTAAAATGAAACTCCTCGCAGCAAGCTGACTAGGTACCACCAAAGGAATTATTTATAATATCGCCCCAAATGGCGGAGAATATGACCCATGAGATCCCTTGACTTCGCTCAAGGTCAGTTCAAATATCTCTTTGTTAAATAATTCATAATATTAATATTTCAGGCCTACCATGCCACATAATTCATAGCTTTGTTACTTAATTATATTAAAATCACGTATAAATAATGCAATATATTAATGCATATTTCGAGGCTCTGTTTACACTCACATCCGAAATGGCTCCTTTTTTACTATTGGGTTTTCTGTTTGCAGGTATACTCAAGGTAGTAGTCCCTCCTGATTTAATGACAAAATATCTTGGAAAAAACAATACTGCTTCTGTAATAAATGCAAGTATTCTTGGTGTACCGTTACCACTTTGTTCGTGTGGAGTACTACCAGCAGGAATTTCGTTATATAAAAACGGTGCTTCGAAGGGCTCATCAGTTTCATTTCTAATATCAACACCACAAACAGGGGTAGATTCAATATTAGTTACTTGGTCGATGTTAGGATTACCTTTTGCTCTAATACGACCCATTGTTGCTTTTTTTACAGGAGTTTTTGGTGGATTGCTGACGAATAAGATTGAGAAAACAGAATTTCATACTCAAACTGAAAAGCCAAATAATATCAAGCAAAAATTTAGTATTAAAGCAATACTACACTATGCTTTTGTTGAAATGGTTGAAGATATCGCAAAATGGTTAGTTGTTGGTTTGCTCATAGCAGCATTGATTACTGTAATTGTGCCAGATAATTTTTTTACAGAATATAATCTGAGCGGAATAAGTGGTATGCTTATTATATTGGTGGTTTCAATTCCTCTATATATTTGTGCTACTTCATCGGTGCCTATTGCTGCAGTATTATTACTAAAAGGATTATCACCCGGTGCATTACTCGTTTTCTTAATGGCAGGCCCGGCAACAAATGCTGCAACAATTACAGTTATTGGTAAAAATCTTGGTAAAAAAACTTTGATAGCTTATCTAAGTTCTTTAATAATTGGATCTTTAGTTTTCGGTCTTATTATTGATAACTTCTTACCTGCCAGCTGGTTTTCACCATTGTCATTAATTTCAAATAATCATAACCATGAGCTATTACCATATTGGATGATGATTTCGTCAACAGTACTCCTTTTAATTTTATTGATGTATACTTTCTATAATTATCTCACTCAAAAAATTCAGCAATTAAAGAAATCGCGGATAGCGCCTACCAGTAATACCATTGACATGGCAGAGTTAAGCTTAAATATTGAAGGCATGACATGCGTTAAGTGTAAAGCAAAGGTTGAAAATGGAATTAGTGTTATGCCAAATATTTCCTCAGCTGTTGCTGATATAGATACCAATACATTAAAAGTTTATGGTAGCAATTTATCTGCAGAAGCCATTGG
>JASFZK010000182.1:0-12194 GCA_045267845.1 Bacteroidota bacterium
ACACATGATGATTCAGACAAAGGACCAGCATGGGCAAATTCATTATTTGAAGATAATGCTGAATTTGGATTTGGAATGGCTATTGGAACTCAAAAACTTAGAGATCGTCTTGAAATTAAAATGACCGAGGCTATCGATGGAGGTTTTTCTGATAATTCTAAAGAAGCAATGAAGAACTGGATTGAAAATAAAAATAATGCCGACGCTTCAGTAACTGCATCAGCAAATGTTGTGGCAGCTCTTAAAAAAGAAAATAACCCACTTGCTGAAGAGATATTAAAACTTGAGCAATACATGATCAAAAAATCACAATGGATTTTTGGTGGTGACGGTTGGGCTTATGACATTGGTTTTGGTGGGCTTGATCATGTTCTAGCTTCAGGAGAAGATGTAAATGTACTAGTGATGGATACAGAAGTATATTCAAACACTGGCGGACAAGCTTCAAAAGCAACTCCAACAGGATCAGTAGCCAAATTTGCTGCCTCAGGTAAAAAGATAAGAAAAAAAGACCTTGGGGCAATGGCAATGACTTATGGTTATGTTTATGTTGCACAAATTGCAATGGGAGCTAGCCAGTCGCAAACATTTAAAGCTATAAAAGAGGCCGAAGCATATCCAGGACCATCTCTTATTATTGCCTACTCACCATGTATTGCTCATGGAATTAAAGGTGGTATGAAAGGAACTATGTCTGAAATGAAATTCGCTGTTGACGCTGGTTACTGGCACATGTACAGATATAATCCACTGTTTGAAGACGAAGGTAAAAATCCATTTGTACTTGACTCGAAAGAACCAGAGTGGAGTAAATATCAAGAATTTTTAGGTAATGAAGTTAGATATGCTTCACTTAAAAAATCTTTCCCAGAGGAAGCACAAAAACTTTTCGCGCAATCGGAAGACGATGCAAAATGGCGATATGGTAATTACGCCAGACAAGCAAAAATGGATTATTCTAAATAAGGATATTCACTTACTAGTAATAAAGGGTGCTACTATTGTGGCATCCTTTTTTTTATGTCGTAAAAACTTACACCTTTGTAGTATCTTATAAATAGTAATCCTATGAAAATTATAATCAAATATTTATTTGTATTCATTTTACTAACTGGAGTTATCTCAGGATGTAAAACACAAGCACAGGTATCATCAAAAGCAGATAATGACTACCTGATGATGGCAACCCTATTTCAACAAAAAGCAGCCGAAAGAAGGGCCTTATCTTATCAAGCTTTTAATATGGCAAGATTAATGTTCGACAATCAAATGCGAATGGCAGGCTTAACAAAAACTCTTGCCATTATAGTTGATATTGACGAAACAGTACTTGATAACAGTCCATTTGAGGCAAAAAGTATTCTTGAAAATTCTGATTATCCAACATACTGGAATGAGTGGTGTAAACTAGCCAAAGCAGAACCTCTTGCTGGTTCAGTTGAATTTTTGAACTATGCAAAATCAAAAGGTGCAGTTGTATTTTACATCACCAACAGGAAAATTAATTTATTGGAACCAACTCTAAAAAACCTAAAGGACAAGGGTTTTCCGTTTGCCGATAAAGAACATATACTAATGCGAACTGATGACTCAAACAAAGAATCACGCCGAAATACCGTAGAAGCAAATCATCATGTTTTTTTGCTAATGGGTGATAACCTAGGTGATTTCATGCATATTTTTGACGACAAAAGTATTGATGAGCGTTTTGCATTAACTGATAAATACAAAAAGGAATTTGGCAGACGGTTTATTGTGCTACCAAACCCCATGTATGGAAGTTGGGTAAATGAACTTTTTAACAATAACTTCGATCTTTCGAAAGAAGAGAAGATAGAGATCTTTAAAAAACAACTAGATACCTTTTAGATCTCAATCTAAAGCCCTTCATAATTATTACTATCTTATATCAGTCCATTTAATACCTTGCAATTTACACAAGGTCTTCTTTTAAACAATTTGTCTAATTTATCTCCATAAAGAAAGGCAATCTGGCCTGCACACCCTTCATAGTTTGTAGGCTTTGCATTTTTTGGTAGTAGGGATAATAATCGCCAAGCTCATGCTTAACAATACTAATACTGGCTTGACCTGTTAACTCTTCCATCAATTGTTGCAAAAATTCTTTTCTTTTCGGGTAAGTAGTAATACGGTAATCATCACCCAAATCTGCTTTTTCGGCTGCATAGGCAATGGCATCTTCAATGCCACCAAAATCGTCTATTAATCCAAGTTTTTTAGCATCTGTACCCGACCATACACGACCTCGTGCAATACTATCAACATACTCAATATCAAGATTTCGGGTACGAGCTACTAGCTTTGTGAAATCATTGTATATTTTTTTAACAGACTCATCAAGTACAGCATGCTGAAAAGGGCTTAAAGGTTTCATTACATCTATAAAATCAGAATTTTCATTGGTCATGATATCATCAACATTAATCCCTAGTTTATCTTTAAAAAGCTTACCAAAATTTGGAATAATACCAAACACACCTATTGAACCTGTAATGGTAGTTGGCTGTGCAAAGATATAATCAGCATTTGTTGAAATCCAATAACCACCTGATGCTGCCAAATTCCCCATTGAAACAATAACTGGCATATCATTACTGGCAAGTTCAACTTCCCTTCTAATTATTTCAGAAGCAAGAGCATCACCACCTGGTGAGTTAACCCTAAATACAATTGCTTTTACCTTGTCATCATTACGCGCTTTACTGATGGCTTTTGCAATTGTTACAGAACCAATATTACTTCCATCACCTTTACCCTGAACAATATTTCCTTCAGCAAAAACGATTGCAATCTGGTTTCTCTTCAAACCTTTTGCCATATTAAGCTTTGCCTTTGTATATTGTCCAAAACTTATATAGTTAAGCTTTTCGTCTTCTTTGCGTCCTGTTTTTTCTTTGAGTATTTTAATTACCTCATCACGATAAATTGCGCCATCTACGAAATTATATTCTAGTGCTTTTTCTGCTGTTGTTAATTCTAGTTTATCAGCAATTTTTGTAAGATCATCAATACTAATTCCTCTACTTTGTGAAATAGCTGTAATGAATTTACCCCATAACGAGTTTAGTAACTCCTGCATTTGTTCACGACTTGCTTCACTAATATGTTCACGCATTAGTGGTTCCACGGCACTTTTATATTTATTGTTTGGGCCTCTAACAATTTGCATATCAATATCCATTTTATCAAGGAGTCCTTTAAAAAACATTATCTGAGCATGAAGTCCTTTAAAAAGTATCATACCTTCAGCATTTAGATAAATCTCATCAGAAAGACTAGCCATGTAATAACCTTTTTGATCATATCCGTTTGCATAACTTATTACAAATTTACCTGACTCTTTAAATTCCAATAGCTTATTTCTAATTTCTTCAGATGTGGCCATCCCAGCAGGTATGGTCTCCATATCTAAAAATATACCATCAATACGTGGATCATTTGAGGCTTTATCAATGTTTTTAAGAATGTTATATAAACCTAGTGGTTTTTTTGATTGCATGGTAGCAAAATCAAAGCCCTCAAGAGGATTTTCGGATGATCTGTCGTTAATTACGGTATTCCAAGAAATATGCAAAACTGAATGATCTTTAACTCTCACTTCCTCATCACCAGACATGGCAACTAGCGAAGCTATCATTCCAGCAAACATCAGAAAAATAACAATAATTGTAAGTATCGTACCTAAAAATGAGGCAAACATAAATTTGAAAAATTGTTTCATTATTATAAATTTTAGTGTGTTAATTGTTTGACTACAATATTAACAAATAACTGTGAATAAATATATGAGAATAAGCTAAAATAATAAAATTTGATACAGACTTTTATATAATGGTAAAGAATAAATTATATACCGCTAACCAACTGATATTTAACAAGAAAACAATACTTACATTTTTGTTGGCGATATTTAGTGTAAGCTCTTACACATATTCTGGAATTACCACAAACCCATCTGAATCTAATAAGACCTTTTCAACAAGTTTTATTCTACAAAAATCTATTGCAAATAATTATTACTATCTAACCCCAATATCCTACTTAAGGTACAAACCAAAAAGCACACTAACTAAAATTACAAAACCTTCGGAAATGATTATGGATGTGGGCTTAATAAAATCAAATATTCTTGCTAATTTTTTAATAGGCACGAATAAAACTATTGAAGTAGAATATGCCATTAAACTTGCAACTATATATATTGAAGAAGCAAATCACGAAGGTGTAAATCCTGATATTGCATTTGCACAAATGTGCCTGGAAACAGGATTCTTAAGGTTTGATGGAACTGTAGATAAGTATCAAAATAATTTTTGCGGACTTGGAGTTACTGGCAATGGAGTTAAAGGGCTTTCGTTTAATAATACGCGCGATGGTGTTAGAGCACACATTCAACATTTAAAAGCCTACGCATCAAAAAGCGATCTCAATAAAAAGCTTATTGATAAGCGTTTCCATTTTGTTAAAAGAGGAAGTGCCACACATATTGATGGCTTAACAGGAAAGTGGGCATCGGATATTAAATATGATAACAAAATTAGAGGTTTGCTGCACAGACTGTATAATTTCCCAAGTTAATAATCTTTAATAAACCATACTAATTTCACTTAAGTTGTTTATTACTTTTTTACCTTGCCAGTATTTTTAAGTATAAGATTTACTAATTTTGCTTTTGAATTATGAAGAAAGTTAGTGGGCATAATATGGTGTATTTATTACTTGGAAGTAATATTGAACCAAGATACGAATACATTAAAAAAGCAAAAGATATAATTATTGAGGAGATAGGTGAAGTAACCAAGAGCTCTAAAATATATGAATCGGAGGCTATTGGTTTTACCGCCGATATATCATTTTTAAACTGTGTGATTTTAGTTAATTGTGACTTTTCATCTTTGGAAATAATAAATAAAATACATACAATTGAACGGGGATTGGGAAGGCAAAGAGATTCGTTAGGCTACTCATCACGTACAATAGATATTGATATCCTCTACTTTAACAATGACATAATTAATGCAAATGGTCTCATAATACCTCACCCAAGGTTGCATGAACGCAGATTTACACTTCTACCATTAACAGAAATAGCTCCATATCTTATTAATCCCGTATTAGAGCTAAATAATAAAGAATTACTAGATAATTGTTCAGATAATTCTGAGGTAACTATATTTAAATATCGGTAGAATATGGATTACAATTTTATTGCCATAGAAGGAAATATTGGTGCAGGGAAAACATCTCTTGCAACTCTTATTGCAAATGAGTTTAATGCAAAACTCATACTTGAGCAATTTGAAGATAATTCATTTCTCCCAAAATTTTACGAAGAGCCTGATAAATATGCATTTCCACTTGAGATGTCGTTTTTAGCATCACGATTTCAACAACTGAAAGATAAACTAGGCCCGCTAGATTTATTTAAATCATTTACAATAAGTGATTACTATATTGTTAAATCACTAATTTTTGCTGAAAAAACGCTACCCTCCGATGAATACCAACTTTACACACGTTTTTTTAATATTATTCTTAACCAATTACCACGTCCAGATTTGTTTGTTTACTTGTATGTAAAAACACCCAAATTACAAGAAAACATAAAAAACAGAGGACGATCATATGAACAAAATATTAAGGATGAATATTTGGAGAAGATTCAAGAAGGGTATTTCGAATATATCAAACAACAAACTAAGTTCCCAATATTAATAATCGACACTAACAATATTGATTTTGTTAATAATGAAGATGATTATATAAAAATAGTTTCAGTTATTAATCAGAAGTATTTACCTGGCGTGCACCGTATTTTATTATAGCATCAAAAATTTTTCTCCAACATTTCCAATATCTATCTGATATAATAAAATATTGAACAAAAAAAAACCTCGATTTACATCGAGGTTTTTTCATTGAAAAATTTATTCTCTACTTTTTATTAACAACCGCTGTAAAATCAACATCGTTAAAATAATCCATAAACTCTCTGTCGGTTGCGGCCATTGCAGCAACTTCAGAATCAGCTTTAATTGACTGACCTAAATAATCTAACATTCCTGATTTATTATCCTGATGTGCAGCAGCAATTGCAAGTAAATACATTGTTTCTGCATCCTGAGGAGCACAATTAAATGTTTTCTCAGCACCACTTGCATTACCATTTAATAACTGTGCAAGACCAAGATTAAAGTCACATGTTGAACCAGAAAGAAGAGTTTCTGCTTTAGCATAATCACCAAGTGCAATATTAACAAGGCCTAGATTATAATTCTCATCACCACCTAACTCCTGAGCTTTGTTAAAGCAATGCTCAGCTTTGTTATAATCACCAGTTAGCATATAATAAACACCCATGTTATTACGAACTTCAAATGAGTTCTCATTCATTTCGGCTGCTTTTGTTAGCAATTCCTTTGCAATATCAAGGTTACCTTCTGCCAATTCAACTGCACCAGCATTATTAACTGATCTCCAGCATTTAGGATAAAATTCAATAATTGAACCATAAATAACTTTTTTGGTACCATTATCATCAGTAAGTGTAGCAGCGTAGAAAAGCTCCTCTATACCAAGTGAACTTGGATCTGAAGTAGATAGGTTCGCAATTTCTGCATCTGTTTTCTTAGGTGTAAAAGTGTTAACATTAATGTCAGCACGTCTTAATGGAGGAAGAATATCACGTTCTATTTCAGGATATATAAGAATCATATTTCTTATCTCTTCTTCTTTCTTTGTTTGATCAGCAGAATTAATAACATTTAAGATAGCATTTTTATCTTTAATATCTGAGCCTTTTACAGCTTTCATAAATCCATTCCAGTCAGGACCATTTGAAGTAACAACGAAGTCAATTCCCTCATTTGCAATTAGCTCATTTTTCTTGGAAGCTCTATTGATTTTATCTTCCATGTATTTAAGAGCAGTTTGTGCTCTACGCTCTGAAAGACCAGCATTGAATGTTTCTTCACCTTCAGGAGAAGCCCAACCATCAATTGTTATATCTTCAAGTAACCAACCTTTTTCCATATCAGTCATGTTACCTTTAAGGGCATCGTAATTGTCTTCATCTTTGTTAAGAGGTAATCTCCAGTTTAATGCTGAACGATTAACTGTGAAATACAACTCTGAGTGCTGAGTGCTTATAGTAACTTTTTCATATGCATCAGGAGCCCATGCTAATAATTCAGTATTACGTAAATATTTTGAAGTATGGATTACACCATCATCAAGTTTTCTCTCTGGAGCAACAAATACCTTACTTCCATTAGCTTGTGCTGCTTCGCAATTTTCATAAACTTCATCAGTATATGTATAAATTACAGGAGCAACTACTAATTCACTAATATCCATTGCTGGATCGTATGCAATTTTACTTGTGTAGGTAAATGATCCGCCATTTCCGTAGCTAACAAGTGTACCTTCGCCAGCAACATCTTCACCTTTAAAGTTCATTGTTTCAAAAGCAGTTTCGCCACCGTCATATTTTAACACAGGTGTAAAACACATAATTGCTTTTTTATCAAAATATTTTGGAGGAAATGTTCCTTTAATAGTAACCTCGATAGAATCACCAACTTCTTCCAATGGACTTGGGATAGTTTCTAACTGAACTTTTTCGAAGTTAGATGCCATGTTCTTGTTTTTGTTACCACCAAATTTGTAACGAAGGCCAACATTAAAATGTGAATAAACATCATTTTTAACTTCCAACGCTCCATGAAGTACTCCATCAGCATAATCAGTTGCCATCCATGTATATGAGTAATCACCGTATACATCAAACTTTTCGCTTACATTGAAGCTAACGTCAAAACCAACTGGTACAGTAAGATCAACATTTCTACCACTTATTCCGCCACCAGTTCCGCCAGATTTAACACCGTCTTTACCATTGCTTCCAATTCTTGCATCAGTTCCAAGATCATATGTAGTAGATTTCCATTGTGTTTGACCAACACCTATGTGAAGACCAAAATCAACAAGTCTTTCATTATATCCACTAATCAAATTTGAAACATTAATACCAACATTGACATTACCTCCATAATAATCGGTATTAAAATACATGTCTCTACCCCATTGTGCATTGGGAATGCTTGTTGTAGCTACATTCTTTTTCTCACCTTCAAAAAAGCCTCTTTCAAAATCAGCATAAACGCTAAATACTGAAGTTAATTGACGACCAAATCCAAGAGCACCATTTATGTTAGTGTGGCTAAAATCAGGAGCAAAATCATACCGGCTTAAATCTGCATGTGACCATGTGGGCCCAATTTCACCTTCTACAAACCAATATGGTGAGAAAGAGGATGATTTTTTCGATTCTTTTTTGTCGCCATCTTCCTGAGCGAAGAATGTTATTGGCAGAGCCATAACAAGGCTTAAAATCAGAGCCTTTGTAAAAACAGAATAAACTTTTTTCATGTTGTTAATTTTAATTGTAGAAATTATTTTTCAATGTTTTTGTTTACAGTTTAGTTTTAAAGCAACTGCGTAAACCCAATCAGTCACATGGTTAATCATGCAAAAGTATAAAATATTGCATACAAATGCACAAATAACTTCGTTTTTTACGACAAAAGAAAGTTTTTGTTACAAAAAGAGTCAACTATTTCAATTTTAGTACGATATCCCATAAAACAATTCCAACGCTCACACTTACGTTTAATGAATGCTTTGTTCCCCATTGAGGAATTTCAATGCAATTATCAGACATGCTAATTACACCATCACTTACCCCTTTAACCTCATTTCCAAATATCAGAGCGTATTTATTTTTCGGGCTCACTTTGAAGTTATTAAGCATCTCACTCCCTTCAACTTGCTCAATCGAAAGTATTTCAAAACCTTTACTTTTCAAGTGGATTATGGCCTCCTCAGCTGTGCTAAAATAAACCCAGTCTACCGACTCCGTTGCACTAAGCGCTGTTTTATGAATTTCACGATGTGGGGGCTGGGCTGTAATTCCACACAAATAAATAGCCTCAATGCGAAATGCATCAGAAGTTCTGAACACCGAACCAATATTACTTAAGCTTCTTATGTTATCAAGAACTACTATGATTGGCATTTTCTCAGCACCCTTGTAATCATCAACGCTTAATCTATCGAGTTCAATATTTAATAGCTTTCTTTTCATGCTACAAAAATAAAGAAATAAGGTTTTAACCATCTAATATAAATCTGTAAAATAGAGCCTACATTAATCTTATTAAAACAGTCTGCGTATATTTGCGTGAATTTTTAAATTAATATTTTATTAAGAGTAGTAATAAGTGGGTAAAGAAACCAAATACGCCGAAACACCTTTAATGAAACAATACAATACCATCAAGAGGAAATACCCTGATGCATTGTTACTTTTTAGAGTTGGTGATTTTTATGAGACTTTTGGTGAAGACGCCATACGAGCTGCCGGAATACTTGGCATTGTACTTACTAAAAGGCGAAATGGTGCTGCAGCATACGTTGAACTCGCAGGATTTCCTCATCACTCGTTGGATACTTATTTGCCAAAATTAGTACGGGCAGGGCTTAGGGTTGCTATATGCGATCAACTGGAAGACCCAAAACTTACAAAAAAAATTGTTAAACGTGGTGTTACTGAGCTTGTTACTCCTGGCGTAACACTAAATGATAATGTATTAGAACAAAAGGAAAATAATTTTCTGGCTGCTGTACATTTAACTTCTGGAATTTCGGGAATTTCTTTTTTAGATATTAGCACTGGTGAGTTCTATCTTGCTGAAGGCAACATTGAGTATATCGACAAATTACTACAGAGCTTTAGCCCTAGCGAAATTGTTATACAGAGGCAAAATCGAAACAAATTCGTAGAGCTATTCGGTGATAAATTTTATCTAGCATTTTTTGATGATTGGGTATTTTCAATTGATTTTGCAAATGAAATTCTGCTTAAGCATTTTAATACTTCATCACTTAAGGGATTTGGTATAGAAGATATCAATAGTGGAATAATTGCAGCAGGTGCAACATTGCATTATTTATTTGAAACTCATCATGATAAGCTTAGTCATATTAATAAATTAGGTCGCATTGATGAGAGTAAATATGTTTGGTTAGATAAATTTACAATTAGAAATCTTGAGTTAATAAATCCACTTAGCCCTGGTGCATCAACATTACTTAGCATTATTGACAGAACAGATTCTCCCATGGGAGCTCGGCAAATGAGACGTTGGATTTCGTTACCTTTAAAAGATATTCAGTCAATAAACGAACGATTAAATATTGTTGAGTATTTGATTAATAATGATATTGTAGAATCTGAAATACACGATGAAACAAAAAAAATAGGAGATCTTGAAAGGTTAATATCAAAAGTTGTTACTTCACGTGTAAACCCACGCGAATTAAAACAATTACAACGGGCTCTTATTGCAACAAACAAACTAAAAACTATTTGTGATAATTCTGATAAATCTGAATTAAATCAAATTGCAGAAAAACTAAACCCTTGTAGTTCATTAATTGAAAAACTTGATACGCATCTGAACGATGAACTACCAGCAATGATAAATAAGGGTAAAGTGATTGCACCTGGTGTTTCTGAGGAACTTGACGAACTTAGAAATATTTCATCTTCCGGTAAAGACTATTTGAAAGAAATTCTAAAACGTGAGATTGAACGTACCGGAATCACGTCACTAAAAGTTGGTTTTAACAATGTTTTTGGATATTTCCTTGAAGTTACTCATACTCATAAAGATAAAGTTCCCGCCGAGTGGCATCGAAAACAAACTCTCACGGGATCAGAAAGATACATAACCGAAGAACTTAAAATTTACGAAGAGAAAATACTTGGTGCTGAAGAAAAAATAATAGCCCTTGAACAAAGGATATTTGACAAGGTTGTGCATTATGCAGCTGAATTTGTAATGCCTATCCAGTTGAATGCTTCAGTTATAGCTAGCTTAGATTGCCTTGCTTCCTTTGCACATATAGCAGCGCTTAACAACTATGTAAGACCAGAAATAACAGACGATTTCTCCATACATATTAAAAATGGCCGACATCCTGTTATTGAAAATAAGCTTCCTCCTGGTGAAGAATATGTTGCAAATGATGTTTTTCTTGATAACCAAAAACAACAAGTAATTATATTAACAGGGCCAAATATGTCAGGTAAGTCCGCACTATTACGTCAAACTGCCTTAATTGTATTGCTCGGACAAATGGGATGTATGGTGCCGGCATCATCAGCAAAAATCGGACTTGTGGATAAAATTTTTACACGTGTTGGTGCATCAGATAATATTAGTTCAGGTGAATCAACATTTATGGTTGAAATGAATGAAACTGCAAGTATTTTAAATAATATTTCGAATAGAAGCTTAATATTACTAGACGAAATAGGTAGAGGTACAAGTACTTACGATGGTATTTCCATAGCATGGTCAATTACCGAATTTTTACATAATCATCCAGCATACAGAGCAAAAGTACTATTTGCAACTCATTATCATGAACTAAATGACATGATGCTAACAATGAAACGCATTAAAAACTTCCACATTAGCGTGAAGGAACACGGTAATAAAATAATATTCTTACGGAAAATGAAAAAAGGCGGTAGCGCCCATAGCTTTGGAATACACGTTGCTGAAATGGCCGGAATGCCAAAAAAAGTACTTAACAGGGCAAAACAGATGCTTGCAATACTTGAAAAAAACCACTCTGGTGAAGAATTGAATAAAGCAATAAAGTCAACATCAATTGATGATAACCTACAATTGAGTTTTATACAGCTTGATGACCCACTACTTCATCAAATCAAAAATGAGATTCTTAACATTGATATTGACACACTTACACCCGTTGAAGCCCTTATGAAACTTAACGAAATAAAGAAAACATTAGGATCGTAAAATTGTTATTTTGCATGTTATATAATATTTTTTAAGAAATATTATTCTCAATTAAAAAAAGTACTACATTTGCACCTCGAAATTTTGATAACATATCATGATTTTGAAACGCGGGAATAGCTCAGTTGGTAGAGCACGACCTTGCCAAGGTCGGGGTCGCGGGTCCGAGTCCCGTTTCCCGCTCAAAATCCCGATTCCGAAATATCGGAACGGGATTTTTTCTTGAAACAATTGCTCGAGTGGTGGAATTGGTAGACACGTTGGACTTAAAATCCAATG
>JASFZK010000183.1:0-19405 GCA_045267845.1 Bacteroidota bacterium
GGTAAATTGTGCATTCAGGCTAGTACTGCTAATTATTGTGAACGCAAACAATAATGCAAAAATTTTCATTGAGCTTTTCATTTTTATAATATTTAGTGGGAAATTTAAGTCAAAATAAGTAAGATTAATATATAAATAGGTAAATAATAATTTCAAAGCAGGTATTAAATTTGATTAATTGTGATGTCAAGGAACAAGTAACTGATAATTACTAACTTGTGAATTAATTAACAAGTCTATATACGCCTAATAATCAGTATTATAAGTTGTAATTAATTAAAATTTTTCAAATTCACTCAAAAGTACGATTTTCTTAAGTATTGTATTGGAATAAATTAACCTTTTTAAAAAAACACTAATTAATATTATTGCATATAATTACTGATCTAAGAAAGTAAAACACGTAAGCCAATAGCATTTTTATTTTTATAATATTCACTGGGTAATAACCCTGAGAAATTTTTAAATTCATTAATCAAATGTGCCTGGTCGTAGTAGTTGCATTCGTATGCAATTTGAGGCCAGTTTACATTGGTTTTTACTTGAAGAAGTTCGATCACCTTTGTAAATTTATTTATACGATATAGTAGTTTAGGTGAAAGACCAACTTTTTTATTAAATAATGATATTAAATGTTTATTGGAAATATTTTCTGTTTCGCAAATATCTTTTATCAGAACGGGTGACTCAGAAGCTTGTACTTTATTAATAACTGATTTAACCACAACTGAAGCAGATGTTTGGGCTTCCACATTAATGAAAAAATAATAATCGAGTATTCTTGCAACTTCATCTTCGGTACTTGCGTTAATGAGTCCTTTACCAAGTGTATTATTCTCATCTGTTAACACATCGCTAAGGTTAGCAATACCATCAGTAAATTGTGCCATGGGAATATTAAAAAAATGAAAAGCTTCGCCTTGCTTAAACTTAATACCTATAATATTTGTTTGTTTTATTGTTTGGAGCACTATATACTTTTTTTGCGCTCCAATTATCAGGTTATCTGTATAAGTTTTCTTATTTCCATTGGAATCTGTAATACGAATTTCGCCACCAATATTAAAAATGATACTGGTTGAACCATCTGGTAAAACTCTTACACTACTACTACCGTTTTTCTCAATCCAATAATATTCTATCAGATGATCTAAACAGGGGTGCGGATGTATTTTTGTAATCATGGTATAACACTAACTAACAAATTATTAAGTTAGGTTTTGGTGTATAAATTAAATCGCAAAA
Source organism: Bacteroidota bacterium (assembly GCA_045267845.1). Lineage (GTDB taxonomy): Bacteria > Bacteroidota > Bacteroidia > Bacteroidales > F082. Next base: position 1,246 of record JASFZK010000183.1, read on the forward strand.
ATTATGCCACGCTGATTATTTCGTCATACCTGACTGTTCTTAAGGCTATTTGAAATTACGGACATAACAGTTATTTTCCATAATATGGAAAATTCCTCCATTATTGGGATACTTTTTTTTTCGAATTTCAAATATGGTTTGGAAGTTGGGAGTTGGAAGTTAGGGGTTGGAGTCAGAAGAAATAATCTTAATCATGCCTCAACGATTCAACAGGATCTTGTTCTGCTGCCTTTTTTGCTGGTAACCATCCGAAAACAATACCCACAGAAGCTGCCACACCAAATGATAGGACAATAGAACCCAATGAAACTATTGTATTAATATCTGTGGATGCAGAAATTATTTTAGCCATAATTACACCTAACAGTATGCCTATCAACCCTCCTGAGATACTTATGAAAGTAGCTTCGGCTAAGAATTGAAAAACAATGTCTTTTTTGGTAGCGCCAATTGCCCGCCGCACACCAATTTCGCGAATACGCTCCATTACCGATGCTAACATGATATTCATAATACCAATGCCTCCAACAATAAGAGAAATACCTGCAATTGCACCCAATACAATATTAAAAATATCTTTGGTCTTTTGTTCTTGTTTTAATAGTAACTCAGGTATTGTAATTTCATAATCATCAACACCTTGGTGTCTTCTTTTTAGAATTTGGTCAATTGCTTTTGTGGTTGAAGAAAGCTGACTACTTTCTTTAACCTGTACAACAATTTTATTTAACTGGTTTTCGCCTTCATCACCACTTTCACCTCCAGAGGAAAAGACCATTCCATTTCCAAAAAAAATAACTTGACCTCCGCCGCCTCCCATTAATGAAGATTGTCCCATTAGTGATCGATCTTTATATCTAAGCAGCAAAGTTTTAATGGGAACATAAACATTTCTATTATACCCGTTAACACCAATTTCCTCAGCCTTTTTACTTACGGTAACTCCCTTAAGTACTCCTATGACTTTTAGCCAAATTGTACCACATTTAAGCTGCTTCCCAATGGGATCTTCTTTGGGAAAAAGCTTAGAAACAACCTCAGGGCCAACAACACATACTGGGGCACCAAGCTCCATTTGTTTTTGGTTAAATACATTACCCTTTTTAAGAGTTTGGTTAAATAATGTAAAATATGTTGAGGTAACTCCGCTTAGCTTAACCGACATTTTTTTTCCATCCCGCATTGCTGGTGTAGAATATATTATTTCGGGACTTACGTTTTCAACTGTTGGTAATGAATTAAGTATATTTTCTGCATCCTTTAATGTTAACCCAGGAGAATACTTCTTACTCATGGCTTTTGTTTCATCTTCCTCCTCTTCTGACGCTGAGCCACCTTCGCCATTATCTTTAGGAGTGATAATAATATTGTTTAGACCTACCAGTTTAATTTGTTCCAGTATCTCTTGTCGCGCACCATTACCAATTGCCAACATAGCAATAACAGCTGCTACACCAAAAATTATTCCCAATGCAGTTAGTACCGATCTAAACTTATTGTTGAAAACGGCTTCAAGTGAAATTGATAATATTAAATAGTATCGTTCCAAGGGGTATGATGATTAAAAGAGTGAATGATTAAATGAGTGAATGAGATACGACACTAACTATACAGTTGGTTTGTTACGCTTACCTTTACGTCCTTTCCGTTTATCCACGTCGCCATTTTTGGATTTTTTAACTTCTTTTACTTTAGCTTTCTTTCTATCCATCTCTCTATATTTTTCTAAGATAGATTCATCCAAACGAACAAGACGCCATTCATCAGCACCTTCAGGTGGTACTGTATAAACCTCATCACCTTCAACGAGCCCTTCTAAAATAATAATATCAGCTTCATTTGTTTTACCAGGTATAACTTGTTTTCGTTTGCCTGAAGTATATACAAAGTTTATGGTATCAACTATATTAACACTTTCAATTGGCAGATAAAGAACTGAATCAATAACCTCGGTAATGATACTATTTTTTGTAGTCATGGATGGTCGTAGTATTGAGTCGTAGCCAGCTATATGAATAATAACCTCAAATACTTTTGCATTGGAATTACGCATTTGCTCACCCATATTAGCAACTTCAAATACAACACCAGAAAAAATTTCATTGGGAAACGCATCTATTTGTATTTCGGCTATTTGTCCGGCTCGAACTTTACTTATATCAATTTCATTAACATATGTACGAGAATTCATGGCACTTAGGTTTGGCAAGGTAGCCACAACGTTTTCCCACATGCTTACCTGTGCTCCAACTCCTTGTTTTTTTCCATTCCAATCGCGTTTATAATTTACCATTCCAGATTTGGGGGCCATGATAATAAATTGCTTTTTTAACTCGTTGTATTCATTTTGTACCCGTCTGGCTTTTTGCAAATTTGTTGCAACTTCGCGCATGTCGGCTTCAGCCTTTTGATGCCTAATTGTATAGTTTTCGATATTTTGATTTAATGAACGCTGGGTTCTATCGAAATCAATTTTTACCTGGCGTTGTGTTGCTGGTGGTTCGTAAAGAGATTGATCGACAACTATTTGTTTTTCTTCAAGAGTAAATTCTAAATTAATCAATTCATCGCGAGCGGCCCTCATCGTAAGAGTTGTGTCTAATTGAGTTTTAACAAACTGTGTTTCAAGTTTTTCAATTTCTAACTCTTGGTCAGTAATTTTATTTTGCAAATCACTACGATCGAGTGTTGCTACCCAATCACCTGAATCGACAACAGTACCATCAGGAACTATATCCTCAATCATATAACGGTGAATACGAGCATTTCGAAGTGCATTGGGGTTCGGACCTTTAATATTTTCACTACTTCGGGCTTCTAACTCTCCTGTTGTTGTAACATCGATTACAAATGTGCCTTTTTCCACTTCAACTGTAATGGTATTTTCTGTTTCGGTTGTGGAACCTGAGAAATACCAAATGAGGGTAACTAGGATTAATAATGATACGGTTATTGCTATTGTATTCTTGCGTTTCATAGGGTGAAAAATTAAGCTTGTAAAAGTAAGTAATTTTTTATTTAAAAAGGTTGTTGGATGGTTATATTGTTGAGAGGGTTGAAATGGTTGGGGGGTTGGAAGGTTGGAAGATAAGGGGAATAGGGGTTAATGAAAAATAAGGGTTTATGGAGTAAAGGGTAATAAGGGGTTAAGGGGAATAAGGTAAATGGGTGGGCATTACATCATTATACTATTAAATCATTGTAGCATTAAATCATTGTATCATTAAAAAAGCGGGAGTGATTGCAACGGTAGCTTGTTGAAAAAACTGCTGATTATTTTGTTACTTTAATGGAGGCGTAGGAACGAAGCCATCTATTAAGTTAGAGAATAACAGCAGATTTGAAACAACTACAAGTGGAAAGCGCGTTTGCCTGCCAAAATGAAATGGGGGCAGGCTTGGCCGCCAAAAATAAAGACAAAAAAAAGCCCCAGAAGTTTCCAACCAGGGCTAAATTTATTATTTATAATTACTAATGCAGTATTTGAATTTGTGCCCAGTAAACAGCAGCACCTGCCAAATAACCTACTAAAGCTAGTAAACTAATTTTTTTCATATACCAGATAAAGTCGATTTTTTCCATTCCCATTGCAGCAACACCAGCGGCAGATCCAATAATAAGGATACTTCCACCTGTACCAGCACAATATGCTAAGAATTCCCAGAAAATACCATCAACTACAAAATACGCATCATAGCCGGTAGCACCTGCCTGAGCAATTTCGTACATTCCCATGGCACCAGCCACAAGTGGTACATTATCAACTATTGATGAAAGAACGCCAATAATAAGGTTGATTACGTAAATATCTCCTACGTTTACATTAAGCCAACCGGCTAGTAAAGCAAGGTGTCCGGCAGACTGCATTGCAGCTACCGCAGATAAAATTCCCAAGAAGAAGAATATTGTTGGAACATCAACTTTACGTAATACGCCAATAACTGTTAATGTACTACGATCCTCAGGTGATTTTTTGAAATGCATTAATTCGGTTACAACCCAAATAACACCTAAACTCAACAACATACCCATATAAGGAGGTAAATGAGTTACTGTTTTAAATATAGGCACAAATAACAAACCACCTATACCCATAAAGAACAGTAAATTGCGTTCAAAAGGAGTGGTTATTTCTTTTTTATTTTTATCGTCAATTACTGGACGTTGAATATCACCTTTCATTATAAATGACATTATTGTTACAGGAACAATCATAGTAACCAAACTAGGTAATATTACCATTACAATAATATTGTAGGAAGTTACTTGTCCACCAATCCAAAGCATAATTGTTGTTACATCACCAATGGGTGACCAAGCACCCCCAGCATTGGCTGCCAATACAACCATGGAAGCGAAAAACCAACGATCTTGTTTATCGGCTATTAGCTTTCGTAACAATGCGATAAGAACAATTGTTGTTGTTAAATTATCAAGAGCAGCTGACATGAAAAATGTTAGAAAACTAAGTATCCATAACAATTTTACCTTGTTAGTTGTTTTAATTTTATCGGTAATAATTTTAAATCCCTGATGCTGATCTACAGTTTCAACAATTGTCATTGCTCCCAACAGGAAGAATAATATTGTAGAAATTTCAGCCAAATGATGCATTACATCATGATGGGTTATAAAATCAAGCATATCACCTGATGTGGGATTATCAATTCCACCTACATGCACATATTCACGCCAGGACAAACTCAGAAACTGACCAGTTTCATTAACCATACTTAATATATCAGTACGGCCAAAAACAAATACAACCCACATACCCATACCTAGTATAAGTGCTGAGGCGGCTTTGTCGACTTTTAAAGGATGCTCAAGGGCAATTGCTGCATACCCAAGAACAAAAACTACTACCATTAGTATAAACATCTCTTCATATATTTTGATTAATAAGCGCGCAAAAGTATATAAACAAGTTGGTATTACATATGATAAACATGTAAATATATAGATATACACCCGAATTTATAGAGTGTCTAAATAAAAGAGGCTTAAAACAACAAAAGTTGATTTGGTTTTGTTATTTTTTCAGGGTGTTTTGATGAATTTGCGTTATTAATTGTTTATTCCGCAATGTTTATTGTGAGTAATTAGTTAGCAGACACAACCAGCTATATCTAGCTAAAACCTAGGAGGAATGATTTAATGCTATAATTCAGCAAAAAGGAACTAAACCACTATGCACTGAAAATACATAGGTTTGCTTAACTAATAAAATTCGTTGTAAAATTACTTAACACGGCCTGAAGTTAGAAGCCGGAAGCCCGAAGTTGAATCACTTCGAGTTTCGGACTTCAAACTTTAAACCATGAATGCTGAATACTGAATAGCTCAATGTATGTAGAGATACTTAGCTGCACTCAGCATGACAAGAACTTCGATATGTACTTGCAAGGAAGGAATCAAACTTACAAAAGATGTGGGTACACGATATCTACCAGCAAAGGCATGGTTTCAACTAACATATGATCCAATGAACCTTCAGATTATTTCTTCTCTTTAGCTTCCATCTTTCTCTTTTGGGAAGCCGCTTGTTTGTTCTTTCTATCCTCAATTACTTTTCTAAGGTCATCAAGTGAGAATTTAAATCTTTTAGCCATTTCTACCACGGTATAGCTATTACCAACATTACGTCGTATCCCAAGCTCAGTACGTAAATAAGGTTCACCAATATTATTTGCTTTGGCAACTTGTGCTAAGGTCATTGTTGAGTCAATTGTTGCAACAAAACCTATGTTATCTTCTTTTTTATTTTTCTCATCACCTGAATTACATGAAATTACACTAATGGTAACCAGCATAACAATCAATAATCTTTTTATCATGGTTTTTTATTTAGTTGTGTTACAAAATATAAGGAGTTGAATAATTAATATACAGTCTTCAGTTGTTAGCCTTCAATTAGCAGTTGGCAATTGGCGTTTATTATTCTTCAATTTCCTTCTTCGATGCGACAAAAGTAACTAAATGAAATTATTAAATCACATGGAGTAGTCATTTTTTCTTAATTTTGCACTTCTATTTAAAACTACAGATTTGAGATTACTTTTTTTTGATTTTGGAGCAGGAGAAATAATGTTAGTAGTACTGGCTGTTCTTCTTGTATTTGGTCCGGCAAAAATTCCTGAAATAGCACGAAATATTGGAAAATTTATTAATGAAATTAAACGCGCTTCCGAGGATATTAAAACTGAGATTAACCGTGAGGCTGATAGGATAGATCGTAGTAAAAGGCTTGAGGAATACAAAGCTTCTCTAAAACCTGATACAACTGAATCAACAGAAGAAACTACAGATAAAGCTCAATAAATCGATCACAATTGCGTTAATGAATTATCATCACAAAAATGCCCGTATGAACAAATTATTTTTTGGTATACTATTACTTGCTGTTTTTATTACACTTCCATCTTTGCTACACGCACAACGTAATCCTGCCAAAGGTGCTGATGAAGCATTCTCCAAACAGCAATATTCGTTGGCAATTGATAAATATAAAAAAGCCTACACAAAGGTTAAAAAAAACAAAGAAGAAAAGAATAGAATTACTGCTCAACTTGCTGAATGTTATAGGTTCACAGGTAATTACAAAAGAGCATCAGCATCATACAAGCGGCTCATAAAAAATGAATGGGATAAACGCAATCCTGAAATAATTCTGCATTATGCAGACATGCTAAAAATTACTGGTAAGTACGCCGAAGCCATTGAACAATACAATACATATGCTGAGCGTGCTCCCGAAGATTCGAGAGGTAGAAAAGGCGCCGAAACTGCTGCTTTAATTGAAGAATGGATTGAAAACCCTTCGAAATACGAAGTCACTAATGTTAAAAAAATAAACTCCCGCGAAGCTGATTACGCACCTGCATACACAACTGATAACTACAACGAAATTGTTTTTACATCAACACGTGAAGGTGCTACTGGCAAAGAAACTGACAACTGGACAGATCAAAACTTCAGCGATCTATTTATTGCTAAGATTGATAGAAAAGGAGATTGGTCGGAGCCCACACTTTTTGACAATACAGAAAATATAAATACAGAAGCCAATGAAGGTTCTGCTGTATTTAATTCAAAATTCAACACAATTTATTTTACAAAATGCCCCAATGATGAGCAACGCGAATCAGGATGCCAAATCTATAAAGCAAGACGTACTGGCCGTAGTTGGGGACAAATAGAAATGGTTGATATTGCCAGTATCGACACAATGTCAACAATAGGTCAGCCCACAGTAAGCTATGACGAACTCATTATTTATTTTGCCTCTACAAGACGTAATGGCATGGGAGGTAATGATATATGGGTGGCATTTAGAGATTCTAAATCTGATGGCTTTGGAAGACCCATGAACCTTGGCGAAATGATAAATACGCCCGGAGATGAAATGTTTCCCTTCTTAAGAAATGATACAACCCTTTATTTTGCATCGGATGGACATGGCGGAATGGGTGGATTAGATATTTTTGTTACAACCATTGATACTGCTGGCAACTGGGGAGAGCCTCACAACTTAAAATACCCAATGAATTCAACATTTGACGACTTTGGAATTGTATATCACCCTAGTGATGAATATGGATTTTTTAGTTCAAACAGAAAAGGTACAAGAGGCAAAGAAGATGTTTGGTATTTTATTGAACCACCTTTGATTTTTACATTAAGTGGTACTGTTAAAGATGATCGTACACTAATGTCCATGGGAGATGTAAGTGTTCAACTAGTTGGTTCAACAGGTTTATCAGTAACTACTCGTACAAATGATGTTGGATTCTACAGCTTTGGTGAAAGCCAGCTGGAACCCAATACAATGTATGAAGTACTTGTTGCCAAAGAAAACTATTTTAACGAAAAGGGAACTTTCACAACCGTTGGCGTTGAGTTTAGTAAAGATTTTGTTAAAGATTTTAGCTTAAGACCATTTCCTGCAGAGCCAATTCCTCTACCTGAAATACTTTATGATCTTGCCAAATGGGATTTAAAACCTCAATATCAAGATTCACTCCAAGGATTAATACAAACATTACGTGATAATCCTAATATAGTAGTAGAGCTTGCTGCTCATACAGATTTGCGTGATAGTCATGAGAAAAACGATATACTTTCGCAACGAAGGGCACAATCTGTTGTTGATTATCTGATTATCAGAGGTATTGAACCTGCACGACTTGTGGCAAAAGGATATGGTGAGCGTGTACCGCTTTCAATTAAAAATGATATTATACGTGATGGGTTCCTTTTTACTGATGGAACAACATTTGATGAAGTTTTTATAACATCATTGACAAGTAATAGGGAGAAAGAAGTGGCCCATCAATTAAATAGGCGTACTGAGTTTAGAATTCTACGTAAAGATTATGTACCATCCGCAACCAATATTGATTTAGCAACTATAAACATAGCAATAAATCCAGAAGACAATGCCATCGTTTTCACCGAAGCACCAAAATCAGGAACATATGTATCCACATGTATCATTAATGGTTATAACGAAGAATTTGCTTATGACAAAGGTGCTGATGCTATGATTTCATTGGATCAAGCCATGAAGTTACTAAAATGGGGGGCAATTAGCAAAGATGATTTTGAAGGTGACCCCGAAAGAATTCTTGCAAATAACACCATCGCCGATAGAGCAATAATAATAATTAAAGAAATAAATATTGCTAACCAGAAAGTTGAAAATGTTAAAGTTAAAGTTAATTACAAATTAAATTACGGACTTGTATTTGGCGAAAGGCTAATGAAACAATTTGGAAAATATTCCTACAACACAAAAACTCATAAGCTTACTATTGAATAGTGATGTTAATGGTTAATTGTTAATGGTAACTGATTACTTTTTAGAGATAAATATGACAACGAAAGCCAACCAATCACGTTATATGCAGCGAGGGGTTTCTGCCTCCAAGGAAGATGTACACGCTGCAATCCAGAATCTTGACAAAGGTATTTTCCCAAATGCATTTTGCAAGGTAATTCCTGATATTATTGGTGGGGATGATAAATATTGCAATATTATGCATGCTGATGGTGCTGGTACAAAATCGTCACTGGCATATATGTATTGGAAAGAAACTGGTGATTTAAATGTTTGGAAAGGCATTGCACAAGATGCCATTGTTATGAATTTAGACGATATGCTTTGTGTTGGCATTACAGATAACATATTAATATCGTCAACGATTGGACGAAACAAAAATTTAATTCCGGGAAGTGTAATTGCTGCAATAATTAATGGCACCGAAGAATTCCTTGAAAATATGCGAAACCTAGGTATTGACATATTTTTAACTGGAGGCGAAACTGCTGATGTTGGCGACCTTGTTCGTACAATAATTATTGATTCTACAGTTACCGCCCGTATTCAACGTGACAAGGTTATTGAGAATAGCATTCAACCAGATGATGTAATTGTTGGCCTTTCGTCAAGCGGACAAGCTACTTACGAAAATGAGTATAATGGTGGAATGGGCAGCAACGGACTTACTTCTGCTCGACATGATATATTCGAAAAAGTACTAGCATCAAAATATCCTGAAAGTTTTGACTCTCAAGTCCCTGAAGAATTAGTTTACTCAGGTAATTTGTTATTAACTCAGCCAAGTGCTGTTGAAGGTGTGGATGTTGGTAAGCTTGTACTATCACCAACTCGGACTTATGCCCCAGTTATTAAATCAATACTTGAATCTTACAGAAGCGAAATTAACGGAATGATTCATTGTAGTGGCGGCGCTCAAACGAAGGTCCTTCATTTTATTGATAATCTACATATTATTAAAGATAACATGTTCCCCACTCCTCCCCTTTTTCAATTAATCCAAGAACAATCGGGAACAAGCTGGGAAGAAATGTACAAGGTATTTAATATGGGTCACCGAATGGAATTATATGTACCAAAAGCGATAAGTGATGATATTATCAAAATATCAAAATCATTTAACATTGATGCTCAAATAATTGGACATGTTGAAGCTTCTGAATCGAAGCGGCTTACAATAATTTCAGAATATGGTACTTTTAATTATTGATGGTAAGATATGTAACATATTACTTATTAGCACTTTCATTATTGATAATAAACAATACAACCCAAGCTCAAAGCATCGATAAATGGAAATCAGGTAGTGCTTCTAACTTAACTGATGATGTATTGTTACTCGTGTGCTTCATCTCAACACCAAATGATAATTGGAGTTCCGTTGAAAAAACAGAAATGCTTAATAATTTGGTACAAACTGAAAACTGGTTAAAAGAACAATCTCAAAAATACGACGTTAAGATAAATTTCAAACAAGTACTTCTAAATGAAGGCAATGATATTATTTTTGATACAATTGAACCCGGACTTGCCAGTGGTAAAGAAAGAGTGGATTGGGTTTATAGAGTAATAAAAAAAATAGGTTATTGTAACTCCAAACAAGCATGCCGAAAAATTAGAAGTAAATATAATGTTGATAATATAATTGTCATAATTATAGCTCATGGAAATGGCCGCCCTTACTCCATGCAATATGCAAAAGGTATAAATAAGAAAAAGTATTTTACAGAAGGGATGATTGTGTATAACAAATATTTATCGGGTGCCCCAATGCCAACTACTGCAGTACTTGCACATGAATTACTCCATCTTTTTGGTGCCTGGGATCTTTACAAAACTTATGCCCAAACCTATGACCGACAAATCAAAGCACATGAACTGTATCCAAATGATATAATGCTAAGAATAGACCATAACATAAACACTTTGGAGATAGATAATCTAACTGCATGGCAAATTGGATGGAAAAATAATCAAGAAGATATTTTTGAATGGTTTAGACCTTCTGATTATAAAAAATAAAACAATAAATACTTTTCAATAATTCATTAACTAACTTCCTAATTTTATAGTAGGTAGTACTACAATAATGCATTAATAGTTCGGAATTAATTGATAATATTCTTGCAACATTTTGCACCTACTAACTTATACCTAAAATTTAAAAAAGAAAGACTATTTTTATCCCAGATTTAAAACAGTAGTTTTTGCATATGAAGAAGATAATTATTTTTGGTGGAAGTGGCTTTATTGGGAGACACCTTATTGAACAATTACAAGATGATTACGATGTTATTGTAATTACCAGAAGGCCGAAAACCATGGCAAATGAGCTTAGTAACAAAGTTAGGATTGAAAGACTACGATCTAGAGATGTGACTAAGCTATCAGCTCTTTTTGAAGATGCCAAAGCAGTAATTAATCTTGCAGGCGAAAATGTTGGTGAGCGTTGGAACAAAAAAAAGATGTCTAAAATTAAAAAAAGCCGTCTTGATGTTGATAATATAATTATTCGTACCGCCAGAGGCACAAAAAATATCCCTGAAGTATTTATACAGGGTTCTTCCATAGGAATTTATGGCTTAAGCAGAACTTCAATTGACGTAACAGAAGAAACACCTAAGGGACAAAGAGGCTTTTTACCAAAAGTTGCTGCAAGCCACGAAGAAACTTTTGAGCAACTTGAAAAGTTGACCCGGGTAGTTTATATCAGAACAGGATTTGTTATGGATGCAAATGAAGGAGCTCTATCAAAAATGGCAGCCCCATTTAAGATATTTTTAGGAGGCAAATTTGGTAACGGGAAACAATGGAACTCATGGATTCATATTGATGATGAGGTAAATGCCATTAAATTCTTAATTGAAAATAACAATTCAAAAGGGGCTTACAATCTATGTGCACCTAATCCCGTAAGGCAAAAAGAGTTGTCTACGAAACTTGGCAGTTCATTAAACCGACCTTCTTTTGTAACTAAACCATCATTTGTGCTACGAATGGCACTTGGGGCTATGGCCGACGAACTTCTGTTAAATGGACTCAAAATATTGCCAAAGCGACTAACTGATGAAGGATTTAAATTTAAATACAATACCATTGATGAAGCTTTCGCAGATATTTATGGAAAATCTTAAAATTGAATTATGAAAGTTATTGGTAATCTAATCTGGTTATTATTTGGTGGCTTTGCCATTGCGCTTGAATACTTTGCAGCCAGTATCGTACTATTTGTTACAATCATCGGAATTCCTTTTGGCATACAAACAATTAAACTTGGAATTCTTGCATTATGGCCGTTCGGTAGCGAAGTGGTAAAAGTTAATCAGCCCACAGGATGCTTAACAACATTTATGAATGTACTTTGGTTTTTTGTTGGAGGCTTTTGGATAATGTTAACACACATTGCTTTTGGCATATTATTTTTCATCACCATAATCGGTATACCATGGGGAAGGCAGCATTTTAAACTTGCCGGACTTGCGCTCACACCCTTTGGTAGAGATATCATTATTAAATAGATTACAAAATGAATATCCCCTTAATCCTTGATACCGAAAATGTTTCGTATATAATTGGAGCTGATGCTCTTGTTAAATCTGCCAATAAATTTGATAATTATAAACGTATAATTATCATTACTGATGAAAATGTTGAAAAACTATGCCTTCCGGTACTAAAGCAGAAGTTACCATCGCTTAAAATTGATGGTATCATAACAATTGATAGTGGTGAAGAAAATAAATCAATCAGCCAATTAATATTTATATGGAATGAGCTAACCAGGCTAAATGCCGACCGCGATGACTTAATAATTAATCTGGGTGGTGGTATTATTACTGATATTGGCGGAATGGCCGCAGCAACATTTAAAAGAGGATTAAAGTTCATTAATTTCCCAACAACATTACTCGGTATGGTAGATGCTGCCATTGGTGGTAAAACAGGTATTGATTTTGAAGGATTTAAAAATCAAGTTGGACTATTTGTAAACCCAGTATGCGTTATTGTTGACCCTATATTTCTTAAAACTCTCGAAAAAGTTCAATGGCAATCGGGTTTTGCAGAAGTTTTAAAGTATGGTTTGATAATTGACAGAGAACTATGGCATAAACTTGAAAACAGAAATTATAATGATAGCGATATAAATTGGAACCTGGTAATAATTAAAGCCGCCAAAGACAAAATTGATATCGTTCGTTTTGATTCACTGGAGAAAGGTATTAGAAAAAATCTAAATTTTGGACATACCATAGGCCATGCCCTCGAATCGTTCTATTTAAAATCTGATAAACCTGTAACTCATGGCTTGGCAATTGCTGCCGGCATGATTTGTGAAGCGTGGATATCTTCAAAAATATTCGACATTGAATGTGTGAATCTAAATAAAATTGTAAATATGATTGATAAAAACTTCAGGCGTTTTGATTTTACTGAAGATGATATCCCTGTGTTAATGCAATTAATGAAACAAGATAAAAAAGTAAGAGGCAATAAACAAAATTTCAGTTTACTACGGAAGCTTGGAAAAGCAGTACATGATATCGAAGTTAGTAATGAAAATATCATTCAAAGTCTTACATATTATATTAACAGAAAAAGCTGCGAATAGTGAATCTGCAATTAGTAAAAACATCGGCAAAAGCCTTTGGAAAGGTTAACATTAGTGGCTCAAAGAGTATAAGCAATCGTATTATAATTATTAGAGAGCTATCAGGAAGCATTTGCTCAGTCAACAACCTTTCACTGTCTGACGACACTCAGCGCCTATTATTTTATATTAACATGATTGCCACATGTGGCAAATCAGGAATACCTATGGTAATAGATGCAAATAATGCTGGTACTGTTTCACGATTTTTATCTGCATTTTTGATTTATAGAGAAGGAACCTGGCTAGTTACAGGTAACGAAAGAATGAAGGTAAGGCCGATTGAAGGTTTGGTGGATGGTTTACAAATGTTAAATGCTCAAATTACCTACCCTGATAAAAAAGGGTATCTGCCAATACGCATAATAGGAAGCGATATTATAGGTGGGCATATTGAAGTTGATGTAACTAAAAGCAGCCAATTTATTAGCGCTATTATGATGATAGGGCCTTATCTTTATGAGGGACTCAAAATTAGTTTTAAAGGAAAGCCAGTTTCAATTCCATACATTGAAATGACACAAAAACTAATGCAAAAGTTTGGAGCTTATGTAGAACTCAATGATGAGGGCGTGCATATACTTCATGGGAAATACAAGTTCCATCCATGCTCGGTAGAATCCGATTGGAGCTCGGCTTCATATTGGTACGAAACTGTTGCTTTAGCAGATAATGCTGAAATTCAAATCCCTGGTTTAGCAAAAAATAGCCTTCAGGGCGATAGTGTACTGGTTAATATTTATGAACAATTAGGTGTTACAACACGATTTGAAGGTGATGGAATTACCTTAATCAAAACAAAAAATATTACTGATAAGTTTTCATATGACTTTGAAGGCTGCCCTGATATTGTGCCAGCAGTTATGGCAACATGTGCAGCACTTGGTATTAAATCTGTATTTAAAAACATTGGTCACCTTGCTTTTAAAGAATCAAACAGAATAAAAGCCTTAGCCTTGGAACTAAAAAAAGTTGGTGCCTCGCTAAAAAAGAATAAAAATTCATACACATTAACAACCGGCACATTCGAACCAGATAATAGTCTGGTATTCAGAACACATGGCGACCACCGCATTGCAATGTGCCTTGCTCCATTAGTTCTTAAATATAATAACATTGAGATATGCAGTCCGAATGTTGTAAATAAATCCTACCCTGAGTTTTGGGACGAACTAAAAAAACTTAATTTTGCTACTTTAAAAAAATCATATGAGCCCATTGGAAGTTGATATATTTATTCCTTGTTTTATTGATCAGGTTTATCCCCAAACAGGGTTTAATATGATTAAAGTACTCGAAAAAGCTGGTGTTAAGGTTCATTATAATCCAAATCAAACATGCTGTGGGCAAATGGCCTTTAATGCTGGATTTTGGGACAAGGCTAAAAAACTTGGTGAAAAATTCATAGGTGATTTTGACAATGGTAGGCTTATTGTTGGTCCTTCAGCATCATGTATTGGTTACGTTAGAAACGGATACAACGAACTTTTTTATAACGGTGCGTTTCATAACGAATACAAACAGCTACAACGTAACATTTACGAAATAACTGATTTTCTGGTAAATATTGTTAAAGTTACAGATTTTGGATCTGTTTTTGAACACAAAATAACCTACCATGATTCATGTGCTGCCTTGCGTGAATACAACCTAAAAGATGAACCTAGGCAATTATTAAAAAATGTGAAAGGGCTTGAACTTATTGAGATGGAAAACACTCATGAATGTTGTGGTTTTGGGGGAACATTTTCTGTGAAATTTGAGCCAATATCAACTGCTATGGCTGAACAAAAAGTTCATAATGCTCTTGATACAGGTGCCGAATATATTGTTTCAACAGACAGTTCGTGCTTAATGCACCAATATGGATACATTAAAAAACATAATCTTCCCTTAAAGGTTGCGCATGTTGTTGATGTGCTTGCCTCAGGATTATAATATTAACCTGAGTATTCCTTACAATTTCAATAATTCGGTCAACTCCTTTTTACCAATAGGCTTTCCTATGATTTTCTTGTTTTCGTCTAAAACAAATACTGATGGCGTTGCAACAATACCGTATTCTTCAACAATATCTCCATTCCAACCTTTTAGCTCGGCAATATTAATCCAGCCATAATTGCTTTCTTCCAAACTTTTCATCAGGTCATCCTTTGATTCATCAATGGAAATTGTAATAACTTCATAGCTCTCACCGCTATTATAATATAGGTCAATAACAGGCATTATCTCATCACAATGGGGACACCAACTTGCCCAAAAAACCAAAACTACTTTCTTTGCATCTATCTCGTTTAATACAATTTTGTTACCTTCAACATCTGTTGTTGTAAAATCAGGAGCAGTTTTACCAATTGCCAGTTTTTTAATTAATTCCAGTTTATTTTCAAGTTTAAGCTTTCGTTCAGTATTTTCACAAAACTGATCGAGAGTGCTTGCATCAGCAATGTGTTCTAACCCTTTCTCAAAACCTATTGACTCAAAACCGTGTATTAAAAAATCAATTAAAAACTCATATACCTGTTGATTCGCCTGCGCATAAAACAGAACAGAATCAACACCCACTAACATATTGTCTTCCAGTTCTTCTTGTGAGGTGGCATTCATCTGAAATAAAGATAAATAGCTTACTACTTTTGAAGTTAAGAAAGTACTTCTAATGAGCATCGTATCTGTAAAATCAACCTCATCAAAATAATGTTGTTTTAAATATTGATTTTCTTCGCCTTTGCCAATTGTGGGATCAACAAAAGTGGGCCTGTCTGTTTTTAAATATCTGGCAACTAGAGTTGAAGGATTATTAGTAATGAGTTCGTCAACACGATTATCAATTTGAGTTTGAAGTAGTTTGTACTGTTTTATTGCGTCTAAATAGAAATTATCATTGGATGGATAATTATTAAGCAAAGTTTTCAGCACATCTAATTTATATGTATTTATTCCTTTAACACTAAGGTAATCGTAATAAATAAGATTCTCAACAGAGCTAATAATCTGAATTCCATCATCATTATTAAACCCGGATGTTACAAACTGAATATCTTCATTATTGTATATTAGTTCCACCGCTTGCCCAGGCCCTTTAATAATTACATACATTCCAGGTTCACGGCTTTTGGGAATATCAAAAACGAAAGCTCCGGTTATATCTGTTTGAGCAGTATCAACAATGCTACGTTTTTCTCCCATCAGCTGCATTAAATACAAGTTTTCGTTTTCCAACCCTGTTATTGTTCCACTTATTTTATGCTCCTGAGTTAAGCCTACAAGACTTATAGAAAACATCATTACTACCAATAGCCACTTCATAATTGTAATATTCATCTGTTATAATCAGTTATTTGGAGAACAAAATTAACAAATTTGATGTCTTAAGGATAAGTGGTTTTGTGATTATTGTGGATTATTATATGTTTTTATTTTTTGCCAGATGCTTTTAATATCAGGTTTACACCTAACCCTAAAATAATTACTTTTACATTTTTCACATCACAAGTAATAAAATGAGTTTAAATAACTTAAATCAGATGAAATATATTAACACATCCTTAGAAGATAATATTGGAGTAATTACATTTAATAATGACAGCCAACGTAATGCTTTATCATTTGATATGCTCAATGAAATTATTCATGCATTTAAAGAGTTTTCACACAAAAAAACTCAAGTAATTATCTTAAAAAGTAACCCTAGTGCAAAAGTTTGGTCAGCAGGCTTAGATATTAGTGAGCTACCTAACCCAGGGATGGATCCAATATGCTATAGTCATCCATTGGAAAAATTATTGCGCATAATTGAAAATGCAAAATCGCCTGTAATAGCGATGGTAACAGGCACAGTTTGGGGAGGTGCATTTGAACTTGCCATTACCTGTGATATGATTATTGGAACACCAAACTGTTCATTTGCAATTACTCCTGCAAAAATTGGAGTTGCCTATAACGCAACAGGGCTTATTCATTTTCTTAATGTTGTTGAAATGCACATTGTAAAAGAGCTTTTTTTTACAGCCAAACCCATTAGTGCTGAAAGAGCCTATAATCATGGAATACTAAATAATCTAGTTGATAATGACAAAATTGAAGATTTTACATTTAAGCTTGCCAGAGATATTGCCCGAAATTCACCACTTAGTATAAGCGTTATTAAAGAGCAATTAAATTTGCTTGGTAAATCAACATCGCTAACAACAAGTGTTTTTGAACATATTAATGAACTAAGAAGCCTATCATACAATAGCTACGATTATGTTGAAGGCAAAACTGCTTTTCTTGAAAAAAGGCCCCCATTATTTAAAGGAGAATGAAAAGATTATTGCATTAAACGTAAGTATTTATAACACAGACGGTAAGATAATATATAACGAATATTGGCAAGAAAATAATACCAATGGCTATTCTAGAAGTATAAATATTAATCTTTCTTCAGGGATTTATTTTGTCCACTTTATATCAGATACTGACCGGTTAATTAAGAAAGTTGTTGTGAATGGCAAATAGGTTATTTGTTATTGTAACGATCCATAAACCTACTTAGGTAAATCTTCATATTTTCTTCAGGCATTGGCAAATGTGCGTATGCAATGGTGCCATCCGGATTAACAAATATGTATGTGGGATAGGCCACTACATTATAATCTTCGAAAAGAAGTATGTTATCACCTGACTTTAAT